>CAXMLT010000105.1:0-3794 GCA_964194245.1 uncultured Hyphomicrobium sp. | reverse complement strand
CTACAACGGCATGAAGCTCGCCGAGACATTCGGCAACTTCGCCTTCGCGATCGCCGCGCGCGTGATGGGTCTGCGCGACCTCGGCCCCGCGATCTCACCCATGAACGCGTTCTTCATCTTGATAGGCACCGAGACGCTGCCGTTGCGCATGGCGCGCCACTGCGAGAACGCGCTCGCGGTTGCGAGCTGGCTCGAGAAGCACCCGAAGGTGGCCTGGGTCAGCTACGCGGGCCTGCCGTCGAGCCCCTACCACGCGCTGCAGAAGAAGATCGCGCCCAAGGGCGCCGGCGCAGTTTTCACCTTCGGCTTGAAGGGCGGCTACGAGGCGGGCGTCAAGCTCGTGTCGTCGCTGAGGCTGTTCTCGCACTTGGCCAACATCGGCGATACGCGCAGCCTCGTGATCCATCCGGCGTCGACGACGCATCGGCAGCTGACGGATGAGCAGCGCAAGGCGGCGGGTGCGGGGCCGGACGTGGTGCGCCTCTCGGTCGGCATAGAGGATAAGGACGACATCATCGCCGACCTGGAGCAGGGACTGGCAGAGGTGGGGTGAGGCGTCGTCGCGGTCAACTTCGATGTCGTTCAAACCGCATGCTTCGGATCGCGCCAACCGCACGAATTGCAGGCTACCACCGGCGGCAGAAGCCCCCGCCGCCAGCCCCACATGCCGACCTGGATACCGAGCGGCAGGGCGACGATGGCCGCGCCGACTCCCAACAGTCCGACCAATACGCGCACAGCCACGCTCATACCGGAGCCGCCGACCACCCAAGCACCCACACCCGAGAGCAAGAGCGTACAGCCGGCGAGCGTCACTCCGATGCCGACGATCACGGCTGCAACATTGACCGCGTCATCCATCAAACCGGAGCGCGGCGTTCCGCGCACGACCGTAAGGCCCATATCAATCTTGTCGGGCGTCGTGGCGGAATTGAAGTCCTCGGCAGCCCCGCACCTGGGGCAACCGGTGATCGTCGCATCCCATGGCAGCTTGATCCTGAAGCGCTTGGCGACGGCCAGCGAGAGGCGGATGATGATCGCTATGACCAGCGCCATGAGGACTGTGAGAGCAAATTTCTCGGCATCCATCGCTCGTCCTCCGCGGACGGCCTCAGCTCAAGCGATAGAATACCCTACGACTGCCGATAACCGTTAGTTTCAATATCGCCGACCGGAAGCAACGCTTCGCGCAGGTGGCGCAACTGCGGTTCAGGCCGGGCTCAGTTCAGCCACTTCGGCCGCGGCTGCGTCTCGCCATCCTCGTCCGTCTGCTGCGGCTCGGGATGCGAGGGAGTAATACGCGCGGGCGCAAAGTCGGCTCGTGCCGCGGGGCGCTTCGGCGCGCGCGAGAAGCGCCACCAGCGACGCTTCTGGCCGAGCGTCGCGCGCTGGGCCTCGAGATAGGCGATCGTCGCGCGCATGTGGGCAATGACGGCATTGCGCGGCGCCTTCCCAAAAGCATTGCCGCGCAATTTGAGGTGCCGCCAACGGCCGCGCCACGCCCCGGGGAGCTGGCCGATCCAGCGGTTGACGATCTTCGTCGGCAGCGATCCGCTCGTCTGCTCGGCGTCGCGCAGCACCGCGCGCAAGGCCGCAATGACCGCGTCGATGTCGCTCGTTTGGGTAGCCATCTGCGTCTCCCCCCAAATAAAACCGCGAGACGTTCCGACCTGGGAGCCTAGCGGCTCTGCCCGGAGCGCTCAATGCGCTCGTGGTCGAATGGGTAAAAGCCAGGGCCGTCGGCGCACGGAGAAGATCCCCTAGCCCACTGTCAGGGCTTGCAAAGTTGGCTCGGCGGCGCCTTGACGTGATTGCAGCGTCCGATGTGCACAAGGATGAGCACGTTGTGCTCGTAGCGCTTTTCCTTGCCCTTGCGGTAGATCGATTTGGTCGAGCTGCCGTCCTGCCAGCTGACGAGTTTCGCGTCGAAGGTCGCCGGCGTGAACCAAGCGGGCTGCACGGCGCGGTCGCACACCTTCTGCGTTGTGTCGTCGAGGGCGAAGAGGCTCGACGTATCCTCGTTGTCGGCGCGGCATTCGAGGTAAGTGATCTTGTCGGCCGGCATGGCCGCCGAAAGGATGCCGAACAGGAATAGTAGGGACACGGAAGCGAGGGTTGCGCGCATGGCAGCGTCTCCCGGCTTGAACGCGGTTGTTCAGGTTGCGCCGGCGGCAAGCCGGCGATGGGAAGGTCCCTACTCCTGCCCGCCGCACCATCTAGGCGCCCTTTGTGACCGAACAAGGTGGCCGGCGCGAAGGCCCTAGTGGAGCGATATTTTCGCAACGCCCGGGCCAAAGGTGACCGATTGTTAAAGGCCTCCGGGCTTTGCTCGCTCAAATCCGGAAAGCCCAGGAACTAGCCATGTGCGGATACTGCCACGATGGGGCCCCTGAGGGGGCCAAGGATCTGGGCCAGGACAGCGCCAAGGACAGGGCCAAGGACGGCATCGACCGGCGCAGCCTCATGGCGATCGGCGTTGCGGCGGCGGCTACTGCGGCCGGCGTGACGCGAGTGTTAGCTCCGTCTCCAGCGGTGGCGGCGCATTCGAAGCCAACCTCACTCTCCGCCGATGACGCGCTCTCCGCGTTAAAGAGCGGCAACGCCCGCTACGTATCGCAACCGCAGGAGTGCGTGGTCGGGCTTGCGGAGGCGCGAGCGCGCGTCGCCGCGGCGCAATCTCCGTGGGCGACGATCATTAGCTGCGCCGACAGCCGCGTGCCGCCGGAGCTCGTGTTCGGCGGTCTCGGCCTCGGCGAGCTGTTCGTTGCGCGCAACGCCGGCAACTTGGTCGACACGGCAACCATGGGCACGGTCGACTACGGCGCGGCGGTGCTCGGCTCGCCGCTGATCGTAGTGAGGGGACACAGCCATTGCGGTGCGGTCTCGGCCGCTTGTGACGTCGTCACCGAGAACGCGACCTACCCCGGCTCGATCGGGCCCATGATCGACCCCATCATTCCGGCCGCCCTTGCCGTTCGTGATGCCGCCGGCGATTTTCTCGACAACGCCGTGCGCGAGAGCGCTAAGCGCACTGCGGCACGGCTGGCGAGCGCGAGCTTCGTCCTCTCGGACCTACTGAAGGCGGGGAAACTCAAGATCGTTGCGGCCCACTACGAGCTTGTCAGCGGCGTCGTCACCTTCATAGACCCTCCGAACGGCTAGGTGAGATCGCCCGCCACGCGCTTCCTCGAATGCCGCCGCGCTGCTACTGACGGCTCCGGCATTTGGAGGAACGAGCGTGAAAGCCAGCGACCGCAAGGCGGCGATTGCCGCCTACAAGGAGGAGAAGGTCGCCGCCGGCATCTACGCCGTGCGCTGCTCCCAATCCGGCGAGGTCTGGGTCGGCGAGACCCGCAACATCGCCAAAGTGCAGAACCGCATCTGGTTCATGTTGCGGCAGGGCGGGCATCCGAGCCCGACCATCCAACGCGCCTTCGCGGCGCATGGGCCGGAGGCCTTCACGTTCGAGGAACTTGAACAGATCGAGGACGAGGAGGTCGGCTATCTACTCGACAAGCAGTTGAAGGCGCGCGTGCAGCACTGGCGCGAGCAGCTTGGAGCGCTGGCGATCCTCTAGACCGCGCGGTGCTGCGCTATCGATTCTGGACGGGAGCCGGCGATTGGTTGCCAGTGCCTGGCTGACTGGAGGCCGCGCCGCCGCGCTGCCTCAGTGCTTGGCCTTGACGTAGGAGCCGGGCGCGTCCTCGATGGCGCCGAGCACGCTGCCGGGCTGGCGCGCCTCGATCCAGTCGCCGGAATATTTGGCGAGCCACTCCGCCCAGTTGGGCCACCAG
>CAXMLT010000104.1:0-7810 GCA_964194245.1 uncultured Hyphomicrobium sp. | reverse complement strand
CCTGGTATCGTGATGAGGGGCAGGCCAACACCCTTTCCGTCATCCTTCAGAGACGCGATGGAATCCCCGAAGATGAACTCGGCGTCGTCCCGGCATGCCCCATGCAGGCATGCCCCATGCAGGATGGTCGCGAGGTCGCCGCGCGGGAGCTCGATGTCCTGGGGCGCGATCGATCGGCGCAGGGCCTCTAGGTCGACATGCGCGGAGCGCCGTCCCTCCCGATCGAGAAAGCTCAAGCCCGAAATACGGGTGCTTGCTTCCCGCAGCCGCGGCACGATGTTCATGCGTTCCGCGATATCTGCCGCGGGTCCGCGGACATCGACCGGCGCGCCGCTCGAACGAAGTGCGCCACTGCGCTCAACGACGGTCGCGGAATGCCCGTACCGCGCCAACCAATAGGCGAGCGTGCAACCCGCGATCCCGGCCCCCGAGATCAGGACGTTCAGTCGATGCATGGGCCGATTCCGTACGGTCAATCGACCCCCCCGGCGCCCGAGCGCACGGCCGCTAGCCGGCCTTACGCCCGGCCCGCATGATCTTCACCAGCCGCCGCGTGCGCGCCCACGCGATCGTGTGCGCAATCCGCACCCCGAACAGGCTGCCCGTGAAGTTCCGCCGCAGCACGTAGTAGCGGAAGAACAGGATGGGGTACTCGAACGGCAGCCGCAACAGGATCTCACGGCGCGACTTCTTGAGCTCCTTCGCCTGCAGATCCGTGTAGCTCTCGAGCTTTTTCCTGACGTGGTCGAGCGAGCGCCACGAGTAGTGCAGGGCGACGCCGTCGAGCTGCCCGACGGGATAGTCGCCGGTGTCGACCGTGTCATGCACGCGGCTCTGCCGAAAGCGCACGCGCCGGCGGTCATAAAGGCGCACGTAGTTGTGGTAGTCCGCCCATAGCCGCGGCCGCTCGCGCCCTGGATAGACCGTCACCTGGCGAAAGCGGTAGGCCGGCAGCAGCCCTGCTGGCGAATGCATGAGCGCAGCGATCTCGCGCGCGAGCTCCGGCGTAACCACCTCGTCGGCGTCGAGGTTCAAGATCCAGTCGTGGCTCGCGCAGTCCTCGGCGAAGCGCTTCTGCGGGCCGTAGCCGTCCCAGGCGCGGAACGTCACCTTCGCCCCGAGCGCCTCCGCCTTCGCCACCGTGTCATCAGTCGAGCCCGAATCGACGACGACGATCTCGTCCACGATGCCGCGCGCGGCGCGGATGCAGCGCTCGATGCGGTCGCCCTCGTTGTGGGAGATGATGCAGCAGGAGAGCCCCATCAGCTCGAGCCCCCGGTGATGCGCTCCCACCGCTTGGCAATCGAGCGCTTCAGGCGTGCGAGCGGCGTCTTCGCCCGCTTGGGTTGGAAGGGATCCTCCGCATGACGCTCGTCCCCGATGTGGTCGGCGAGGCTCGGGATCAGCATGGCGATGCGCAAGCCCCGCCCCTTGGCGAATTGGCTGAGGCCCTCCTCGGTCTTGAAGTGCTCGTAGGGGCCGTGCTCGCGCCAGAACGCGAGCCGCCCCACCGACGGATTGAACGAATAGGAGAACCACTTGGGGTGCGCGTCGAGGTCCCAGACCCAGTAGTCGATGCCCTCGTGCGTCGTCTTGCGGGCGCTGGCGGCAAAGCGCTTGTCGAAGCGGTAGCCGATGCAGACGACGGAGACGTCGGGCCGGCCCTCGAGGAAGCGCACGACCTTGTCGAGGTCGACCCCGCCTGTGAACTTCCAATCATCCTCCAGATGCACGACGTAGGGTGTCTGCACGGATGCATAAAGCCCGTCGATGGAGCGCATCTGGCCCCGCCTCGGGTCGTTCACGCGCATGTCCACCTTCGTGACCTTGGCGGCGAACACGGCGGCGGCACCCGCGTCGCCGGCATCGTCGGCGACGACGATGCGGTCGACGTCGAAGTGATCGAGGAACGAGGCGATTGTCTCCGCGAGCAGGTCGAAGCGGCCGCAGCTCGTCAGCACGACCGTCAGCTTGCCGGGATCGATCCTGTAGCGCGGCGTCATGGTCCCTCGGTTGTCGCGCCCTTCATTAGGAGGCTCGACAGCTAGCCCCTAACGGCCGAGCGCGAGGAGCGCAAGCACCGCGAGGCTCAACGCGCCGATCCACAGCGCGACCCGGCCCCACTGCGTGCGCCGCGCCTCCTCGCGAGCGAGGAGGCGCACCGTCTCCTCGTCGAGCCGGAACCCGCTTTTTGCCATCTCATTCAGCGCCACCGCCGTTTGCTGGCCCTGCGTCAGCAGCGCCGGCAGGTTGGCCAACGCCTTGCCGATCTCGGAAGCACCTTCGCCGGCTTCGCGCAGGCGTCCCATAGGCCCAAGGTTGTCCTCGATCCACTGACGCGCGACCGGCTCGGCCGCGGTCCACATGTTGAGGCTGGGGTCGAGGCCGCGCGCCACGCCCTCGACCACGACCATCGTCTTTTGCAGGAGGATCAGCTCAGGGCGCGTCTGCATGTCGAACACTTCGGTGTAGGCGAAGAGCTGGCCCAAGAGGTCGGCCATGGAAATCTCTTCGGCCGTGCGCCCGTGGATCGGCTCGCCGATCGCCCGCAGCGCCTGCGCGAACACTTCGACCGGATGGTACGGTGGCACGTAGCCGGCCCAGAAGTGCACCTCGGCTGCACGCATGTAGTCGCGCGTGATGAGCCCGTGCAGGATCTCGGCGAGAAAGCGACGCTCCTTAGCGCCAAGCCGCCCCATGATGCCGAAGTCGACGGCGACCACGCGGCCGCTGGCGTCGACGAACAGGTTGCCCTGGTGCATGTCGGCGTGGAAGAAGCCGTCGCGCATGGCGTGCTTGAGGAAAGCGCGCATGACCGCGAGGCCGAGCGCCTTGCGATCGAAGCCAGCGGCGTCGAGCCGCGCGACGTCGGCGATGGGGATGCCGTCGATCCACTCGACAGTCAGGACGCGGCGCGCCGTGCGCTTCCAGTCGACCTCGGGGACTAGGAAGTCGGCATCAGCCTCGATGTTCTCGGCCATCTCGGAGATGGCGGCGGCCTCGAGCCGCAAGTCCATCTCGATCTCGGTGGTGTGGCGCAGGTTGTCGACGACGGCGACCGGCTTCAAGCGCCGCGAGGGCGGATGAAAGCGCTCGATCTGGCGCGCGGCGAAGTAGTAGCTGTCGAGGTCGCGGCGGAAGCGCTTCTCGATGCCGGGGCGAAGGATCTTCACGGCGACGGTGCGCCGGCCGTTGCCGTCGTCGACGACGGCCTTGTGCACCTGGGCGATGGAGGCGGCGGCGACCGGCGGCCCGAACTCCACGAAGTGATCCTCGAGCTTTCCGCCGAGGGCCTGCTCGACCGCTTTGCGCGCTTCCGCTTGCGGGAACGGCGGCAACCGGTCCTGCAAATGCGCCAGGTCCCGTGCGAGCTCTGGACCGATCACGTCGGCGCGAGTTGAAAGGAACTGTCCGAGCTTGATGTAGCTGGGGCCGAGGCTTGTCAGCGCGGCAGCGACGCGCGTCTCTGGCGGCTCACCGGCATGAAAGGGCGCTGCAACCATGCGGATCGGCAGCGTGGCGAGCCGCGCGAGGCGCAGCCCCAAGGGCACCGGGACGCCCTTGGGCACGAACCGGACGCCATGCTGGGCAAGGATAGTACCGGCCCTCGCAAGGCGCAGGCTGTTGGTTAGCGCTCCGGCCATGAGCTGGGATAGGTCCTCGTCGCTGCGCAGGCCCAAGTCGGGCCCGCAAATCGCGCATGTGCCGCAGAATGCGCGGACGGTGGCCGCGGTCAAGGACAAGCTCGGCCGAGAGTTTCCGGGGGTTTGGCGTGCGTATCGCCCGTGGGCGCCGATCGTGGACAATCAGAAGCTGTTTTTTAGCGTATTTTAGTGGATCATTTAGCCGCTCGGGGCCCGGCGTGGTCAGTCGCCTCGCTCCGAGGATGGTTGCTTTCGATCCCCGCCCGTTGCCAGGAGAAGCCCTGGTCACTAGCGTTGGGGACGATGGCCTCGGCGGAGGCACCGGCTATGACGGCAATTCTGATCGTCGACGACCATCCGCTCTTTGTGGAAGCGCTTAAGCTCGTCATCCACGGTGCGTTCCCGCAAGCATCCGTCTCCGAAGCAACGTCGATCGATTCCGCCCGCACGATCCTCGACAAGGGCGATCCCTACGATCTCGTGCTGCTCGACCTGTCGATGCCGGGCACGCGCGGCCTCGACGGGCTCATCGAGCTGCGCTCCCGCCACCCCAAGCTGCCGATCGTCGTCGTCTCCGCGCTGGAGGATGCGCGCATCATCCACGAGGTGATGACCTGCGGGGCGGCGGGCTTCATCTCCAAATCGACGCGCGGCTCCGATCTCGGACTCGCCATCCAGTCGGTCATGGATGGCGTCGTTGTACTCCCAAAAGGCTACCAGCCGCCGCGCCCCGATGCGCCGGGCGCCGGCATATCCGACCTGAGCGCGCGGCTCGCCACGCTCACGCCACAGCAGGTGCGCGTGCTGCAGATGCTGCGCCAGGGGTTGCTCAACAAGCAGATCGCTTTCGACCTTGGTGTGGGCGAGACGACGGTCAAGGCGCACGTCTCGGAGATCCTGCGCAAGTTGCGCGTTTCCTCGCGTACGCAAGCGGTGATCGAGGCTTCCAAGATCGATTTCGATTCGATTATCGCGCACGCTCCGCGCGGGCCAAGCAGCTAACGCTCAGTCACCGAGCGCGGCGGCCAATGGCCGCACAAGGTGGTGCATGAGCGCGCGCAGCTCGGCCGGCTTCACCGGCTTCAAGAGCAGCTCGCAGCCACCTGCGCGTACCTTGTCGGCGACGGTGGGAGAATGGTCCGCCGTTATGATGACGGCCGGCAGCTCTGGATCGGCGACCGCGGCCCGCACCCGCTCGATGGCAGCAACGCCGCAGGCGCCGCGATCGAGATGGTAGTCGGCGAGCACGATGTCGGGGGGCGCGCCGGCGGCGATGAAGCGATCGAGCTCGGCAGGATCGCGCACCAGCACGACCTTGCAAGTCCAGCGCTGTAGCACAGACTGCATCGCCTCCAACACGGCCTCGTCGTTGTCGATGACGAGCACCTTGGCGCCGTTCAATCCGTAGGTCGCATTGCAAGACACCGGCGGGGTGCGCTCCGCGGTGCTGTCGACGGTCCCGGCAAACGGTGCCGTGATCGAGAAGCGCGTGCCGTGGCCCATGCGTGAGCACAAGCCCAGGGGATGGTCGAGCGTTTCCGCCATGCGTTGCACGATCGACAGCCCGAGACCGAACCCGCCGATCGACAGCCGATCCGGGATCGGCCCACGCTGGAACTCCTCGAAGATCATGACCTGGTCGGCGGTGGCGATGCCGGGGCCCGTGTCCCAGACCTCGATGCGCACGAGCGGGCCGCGGCGGCGCGCAGCCAGCTTGATGCCGCCGCGCTCGGTGTACTGGACAGCGTTGGTCAGCAAGTTCTGCAGGATGCGGCGCAGCATCAGCGGATCGGAGACGACCGCGACGTCTGTGCGGCGCCAGGTGAGCGCGAGGTTCTTGAGGCGCGCCAAGGGTTCGATGCCCAGCGTGAGCGAGGCGAACAGCTCGTCGAGCGGAACGGGGCGCAGGGTGGGAACGATGGCGCCAGCCTCGAGCTTGGAGATGTCGAGGATCGACTTCAGCAGATCCTCGATGGTCGTCAGCGCGTGCTCCACGCGGTCGGCGAGGCGGCGCTGATCGGGCGTCGAGCTCGGGTCGGTCAGCGCGCTGACCGAGAGGCGCGCAGCGTGCAGAGGCTGCAACAGGTCGTGGCCGACGGCGGTGAAGAAGCGCGTCTTGAAGCGGTTGGCGCGCTCCGAGGTATCCCGCGCCGTCGTCAGCTCGTCGTTGGTGCGCTCGATCCGCGAGAGCGCAGTCTTGAGTTCATCGGTGCGTACTCGCACCTGGCCTTCGAGCGTGATGGCGGTCTGGAACAGCGAGAACGCGTTGGCCTGCTGGTCCATCGATTTCTCGACGCGCTGCATGAGAGCGGCGTTGATCTTGGTCAGCTTGGCGAGCTGGCGCTCGATCTGCTCGGCATCCGAGCTGGCGCGCGGTGCATCGAGCGGAGGCTTCATCGCAAGCTTCCCGTCGTCCGCTGCCCGAACGCGATGCCCGTCAAGGTCTGGTTCAAGTGCATGGCGTTGAACTGCTCACCGTAGGTCTGGAAGCCGGCGACCGAATATTCCCGATAAAGCTCGCTCATTTGATGACGGATCTGGCGCGTCTCCGCGTCAAGGCGGCGCAGGATGCAATCGAATCCGACGACTAGGTCGATGCCGCCGAGCTTGGCGTCGAGCTCCTCCAGCATGCTGGCGGTGGAGCGCAGCATGTCCTGCGGCCGCGCGACGGTGAAGACTAGACCTTCGTCTATGGCACAAAAGAACGAGAGACTGCCGTCGGGGTTCATGTTGCGGATCGAACGGCAGTAGTAGTCGCCGCCGATCTTCACGACGAGGGGATAGGACGCGAAGCTGAAGGGACCGAGATCGTCGGGCAGGAGCCCGATAGCGGAGGCGTATTCGCGCGCCGCCGGCTCGGCGTTGAGCTCGTAGACGATGCGGTTCTCGGCGTCGGCCGCGGTAACGACGAGCTTGATCGGAGTGGGCTCGAAGTTCTGCGTCTTGAATACGCAGAAGGGGAACTCGCTCTCGATCATCATCAGGATCGCTGCGCGCTCGGCCACCCGGCCGCCATGCAGGAGCTGCGTGCGCTGGAACGAGAGGCCATCGCCGGCTGAACCGCCGACGAGCTGGATGTCGTCGAGGGCCCAGTTGATTGCGGCGACGACCATCTCCTCTGCGTTGGATAGGCCGTCGACCAGGAGAAGCGCGAACACGTTGTCCTTGAGGATGCGATCGGGCTCGACGCTCAATTGCGATTTGAGCCGGCGGGCGGCCTGGGTCGCGCGCTCGACGCCGAGGCGGCCAATGTCGGGGATGAGTTCGCTGTGGACCTTGAAACCGCGGCGGGGAAAGGCGATGGCGAGCATGCCGCCTTGCATCATGCCGGTGGGCCCGATCTCGCCGGCGGTCGTGCAGCCAGAGACCGGCACGCCGGGAAAGGCCTCGGCGAGCGCCTGATTGAGGGTGGCCGCATCGTGATCCACGGCGAAGAAGACGATGATGTGCTGGAAGTCGGCGCCGCCGAGCCCAGCTTTCAGCTCGGCGACCGCGTCGCGCGTCGAGGCCAGCGCGCTCGCGGCGACGCGAATTCCGCACGCATTCGGCGGCCGATTTGCCCGCGCCACGACCGTTTCCTCAGCTCCTGAGGCGCTTCGATCCCGCCCAGGGACCGAGGCCCTTCTGCTCTATTTGCGATACGCTGCCACAGGCACCCCGGCTCGGCAAATACTCGGCAAATATTTGCCGGAGAAGGGTGAGTGCCCTCCGCCGGCTTATAAGACAGAATTAGACGAGTTTTCCGACGAGGTTTCAGCCCGACAGAAGCGGATCGTTCGGCAAAAGGGCGCGGGAGAAGCGCATGCCGGCCGTAGAATCCTTGCACCAGGCCACGACGCCGGTGAAGCGGCGGCCGCTGGGCAGCTCGACGAGCAGGAGGGTCTTCGGGGTGAGCTGGGGCACGCGCTCGAGGCCGAAGCCGCCGGGCGATACATCCCGGACGAAAGCCTGCGCGGTCGTGCGATTGTAAGTGATGGTGCACGGCTGGCAGATCGTGCGCCGCGCCGACAAGCGCTTCTGGGGCAGATCGGGGAGGGCGATCTTGCCGTTGGCGTCGAGGCAGGGCGAGCCGCCGCGCGTCACGACCTGCAGCACCCCAATGATAGCCTTGGAGTTGCTCGTGTACTGGGCGGGCAGCCGTCCTAGGTAGCCGTGCAACCGGCGGG
>CAXMLT010000103.1:0-1756 GCA_964194245.1 uncultured Hyphomicrobium sp. | reverse complement strand
TAGTAGAGCGGCTCGCCGCCGCGGCCCCGCGCCTTCTTGCCCTGATGCTGGCTGCCCCAGAAGCAGACCACGTCGCGGCCGGCGATGATCCGGCGCCCGGTATAGACGACCTGGTGGCCCCGTTCGGAGGCGCCAACGTTGTTGTTCCAGAAGATCTTCAGGAAGTCGCCGGGCTTGGCGTAGGTGAGCGCGTCGTCGCGAAAGCTGAAGCCCGTGCCCGTGTGATGCAGTAGGGCAGCGGTGCCAGCGCCGTTGGAGTTGAAGATCCAGAACGCACCCTGGCCGTCGACGAGATGCGTACCGTCGGGCATCAGCGTGGTGGCTTCGAGCGCGCGGATCTCCTCGCCGTTCAAGTTCAGCTTGCGGTTGGCTTGCAGCAGCACCGCGAGGTGCGCGAACACTGAGTAGGTCGCGCTGGTGCAGTGGGACGGGTGGCCGTGGCGCACCAGCATCTCCCAGCGCCCGGCAATCTCGAGCGACGCCACAACCGGCAGCTCCGGATGATCGCGGTCGTAGCCACCGCCCTTCGGCAGATTGTGAACGATGTCGAGGATCATCCGGTTGTAGTCGACGCCGCGGCAGGCAGGGGCGTCCGCCATCTGCGCATACGCCGGCGCGGCGAGGCAAAGTCCCACCGTCGCGACAGCTATGAAACGGCGAATGCGTCGTGTCGCGAAGGACACCGTCCCCATGATGGTAAAGGCTCGCGCTGTTTCCCCCGGGCCCCTAATTGGCCTGAAACTTGAGCCGGAATAGGGCAGCGGCTACGGCATCGTCCCGCGCCGCGGAAAGGCCTATTACTCGGGCGCACCGATAATGTAGCGCGCGATCGCGCTCGGCCGCACACCGGTCTCGCTGCGCGACCAGCCGCGCACCGAAACGCCGGCCTGATGCACGGTCTCGGGGTCGCCCGAGACCAGCGGATGCCACCATTCGAGCCCGCGTCCCTCGGCGATGCGCCGGCAGGCGCAGCTCTTCGGCAGCCACTCGATGTCGCCTACGTTGGCGGCGCTGATCGTCACGCAATCGGGCACGCGCGCCCGGCGGTCGGCGTAGTCACGGCAGCGGCACGTGTGCGTATCGAGGAGCTGGCAGGCGAGCCGAGTGAGGTAGATATCGCCCGTGACCTCCTCCTCGACCTTGATGAGGCAGCACTGGCCGCAGCCGTCGCAGAGGGATTCCCACTCCGCGTTCGTCATCGCTTCGAGCGGCTTCGTGGCCCAGAACGGCGCCTCTACCGTGGCGGGGGGGCCATCCGCAGCGTCATGGTTACTGAGCGGCGGCTTCTCCTTCATGCGCGGCTTCTAACACGCCATCACGCGAGCGCAGGCAGAAGGTTTGCCGCGTCTGTCCATTGAGAGGTGCGCTCGCCTGCAATGTCGGCTAGACAACAGCCGACTTTGCGCCCAACCCGCTCCGCAGGAGGAGAAGAATGCCAGCCTTGCTCTGCCTCAATGCCCTACCTGGACGCGTCCTCCTGGCGCTTGTCCTTTTCGCCGCCACGGCCACGCAGGCATCGGCTCAGACCCAGGGAAAAACCATGACCACTCCATCGGGCCTCCAGATCACGGACACCAAGGTCGGCACCGGCGCCCAGCCGCAAACCGGCCAGACCTGCGTCATGCACTACACCGGCTGGCTCTATGACAACGGCACCAAGGGCGCGAAGTTCGATAGCTCGCTCGACCGCGGCGAGCCGTTCGAGTTCGCCATCGGCCAGGGACAAGTGATCAAAGGCTGGGACGAGGGCGTCGCC
>CAXMLT010000102.1:0-2455 GCA_964194245.1 uncultured Hyphomicrobium sp. | reverse complement strand
CCCTAAGCTTACCCTAAGGGTGTCGGAGCTGCAGGCGAAGCACGCCAAACGCCACGATGTGACCGTCGACACCATCACCGCAATGCTCAAGGAGGACCGTGCTCTCGCCCGGGCAAACGACCAGGCCTCGGCGGCCGTATCGGCGAGCATGGGCCTAGCAAAGCTGCATGGACTGATTATCGATCGGTCGAAGATCGACCTGACTCCCCACGAGGAGGCTCTGGATCAACTGCGCAAGCTGACGGGGGATGGCGATGGCTCGACCGCTTAGCCCTGAAGAGCTCGCCCTGCGCAAGAAGCTGATGGACGATTTCCCGGTTTACGCGTCGGGTTGCCTCAAAATCAGAACCAAGACCGGCGATGTCTTGCCTTTGCAGCTCAATCGAGCGCAGCAATACCTGCACGAAAGGCTCGAGGAACAGCGGGCCAGGACTGGCAAGGTCCGCGCTCTCGTGCTTAAGGGGCGGCAGCAGGGAATCTCCACCTATATCGGCGGCCGGTTCTATTGGAAGACCACGCACGGAAAGGGGCTCCGCTGCTTCGTCCTCACCCACGAGCAGGATGCCACGAACAACCTGTTCTCAATGGTCGAGCGCTTTCACGACCATTGTCCCGCCGTCGTCAAGCCGAGCACGGGCGCGTCAAATGCCAAGGAGCTTTGGTTCAACAAGACGGAATCCGGTTATGCGGTCGGCACCGCCGGCACCAAGGCTGTTGGCCGCTCGCAAACGATCCAACTGATGCATGGAAGTGAGGTGGCGTTCTGGCCCAACGCGGCGACCCACTTCGCGGGCGTCGTGCAGGCCGTACCTGATTTGCCGGGGACAGAGCTCATTCTGGAATCCACGGCGAACGGCCTGGGGGGAGAGTTCCATGAGCGCTGGCAACGCGCTGAAGCTGGGATAGGCGACTATATCGCCGTGTTCATTCCTTGGTTTTGGTCCCCGGAGTACCGCCGTTCGGTGCCCGTTGGGTTCACGCTCGACGACGAAGGACTTGCCTACATGGAGGCGCACAGTCTCGACATGGAGCAGATGGCTTGGCGCCATAACAAGATCGCTGAGCTCAAGGATCCGCTTTTATTTAAACAGGAATATCCAAGTTGCGCGCCGGAGAGTTTCCAGACAAGCGGTCATGACTCCTTCATCCCCGCAGCATCCGTTCTGAAGGCGCGCAAGGCGAACCTTGAGCCTAGCGGTCCTTTGGTTATCGGCTATGACCCGAATTGGAAGGGCAAGGATCGCGCCTCCATGGCGTGGCGCCGGGGGCGCAAGGTGCTCAAGATCGAAAGTCGCCAAGGCCTCAGCACGATGGAGCAGGTCGGCTGGCTCAAGCAGGTGATCGATGCCGAGAAGCCCGCTCGTGTTTTTATCGACGTGGGTGGCGGCGGCATTGGGATTTGTGATCGACTTGACGAGATAGGCTATGGCGACGTGTTCCGGGCCATCAACTTCGGCTCCGAACCATTTGAGCCGCAGCCAAGGGATGAAAGCGGCAAGCCACGAGGCGGCTACAGGAACCGGCGGGCTGAGATGTGGGGCGAGTCAAAAGAATGGCTCGATGCCGTGGGCGGGGCCGACATTCCCGACAGCGACAGCCTGCAAGCCGACGCCTGCGCGCCGTCCTACAAGTACGATAGCCTCACGCGCGTTCTTCTGGAGAGCAAAGACGACATCAGGAAGCGCGGCATGCGGTCTCCTGACGAATGGGATGCAGTCGCGCTGATTTTCGCAGAGCCTGTGAACCCTGAAAGAACGTTCGTAGATCCGTGGAGGGCGCAGCCGGCGTCGCCCCTCGGTAAATTTGGATGGATGGTATGAGCGAGATCGTTCGGATGGTCGCCCCATTCCCCGTCAACGGCGATCGCATGGTGTTGGACGTGGAGATGGACGCCAACGCCGGTCCTTTTGATGACCCGTGGGACAAGCTTTATATGCTGATGGCGAACGGCTGGACGGTGGAAGAGCCGCCGAAGCGGCGGGGCGCCTGACCCGGTGAATTTCTAATCCGCCTTCGCTATCGCATTGGCCACGAGTGGCGTGGCAAACGAGAGCGCGGGGTCAGTCCCGTCATTATTGGCTTCACATTGATGCAGAGGTTGGTGAGCGTGATCTTGCCGCCTTTTGCGGCGCAAGCAGCGCGCAGCTGCTCCTGGTAGTGATTGTCCTGGCTATACTGGTGGTACGCCACGGCCCCGATGAGCACCAGGAACCATCTGGCGAGGAGCCTCAGGGCATTATCGCTCCGCCCCCGGCCTTTGATCACCCGTCGGCCAACCAAGCAGACCCTCACACTATTTGGGCAACGCAATCGTGGCGTGCGGGAATTAAGCACAGGTCCCTGAACGTAGAGTGAACACGAGCTTCGGACACGAGTGGATGCCATTGCGCTGACGTTTGCGGAACCGGTGAGGGCGGGCGCGAGCAACTTCAACCGCGTGATCGAGTATCCGAAG
>CAXMLT010000101.1:0-5990 GCA_964194245.1 uncultured Hyphomicrobium sp. | reverse complement strand
TACGTCGCCAACAAGCTGATGAAAGGCTTCATCGGCTCGGCCAACATCGACACCAACTCGCGCCTATGCATGGCCTCCTCCGTCGCCGGGCACAAGCGCGCCTTCGGCTCCGACACGGTGCCGGGCTGCTATGAGGATTTGGAGCTCGCCGACCTCGTCGTGCTCGTCGGCTCCAACCTCTCCTGGTGCCACCCCGTCCTCTACCAGCGCATCGCGGCCGCCAAGGAGACGCGACCGAAGATGAAGGTCGTGCTGATTGATCCCCGCCGCACGACGACGGCCGACATCGCCGATCTCCATCTTCCCATCAAGCCTGACGGCGATGTCGCCCTCTTCCTCGGTCTGCTCCGGCATCTCGTGCGCAGCCGCGCGATCAAGCGACGTTACCTCAAGGCGCACACGACGGGCTTCAAGAAGGCGTTGCGCGCCGCCGAGTTGCTCGACATGTACGATCTCGTCCGCCAAACGGGCATCGCCGCGGCGACGCTGGAGGCGTTCTTCGCCCTGTTTGCTGCGACTGAGAAGGTGGTCACCGTCTACAGCCAGGGCGTCAATCAATCGGCGTCGGGCACCGACAAGGTCAACGCCATCATCAATTGCCACCTGGCCACCGGCCGCATCGGCCGGCCTGGCATGGGCCCCCTCTCGGTGACGGGCCAGCCCAACGCCATGGGCGGGCGCGAGGTCGGCGGGATGGCCAACACGCTCGCCGCGCACATGGACATCGAGGATGCGGCGCATCGCAACCGCGTGCAGCGCTTCTGGCGCTCGCCGACGATCGCTTCGCGAGCCGGTCTCAAGGCTGTCGACATGTTCCGCGGCGTCGCCGACGGCCGCCTCAAGGCGCTCTGGATCATGGCGACCAACCCGGTGGCGTCCATGCCCGAAGCCGGCAACGTCGAAGCTGCGATCGCTGCCTGCCCGTTTGTCGTCGTCTCTGATGTGACCGGAGCGACCGACACTGCGCGGCTGGCGCAAGTGCGGTTGCCCGCGGCCGCGTGGGGCGAGAAGGACGGCACCGTCACCAACTCGGAGCGGCGCGTCTCTCGCCAGAGAAGTTTCCTGCCGCTGCCCGGGCAGGCGCGCCCCGATTGGTGGATCGTGTGCGATGTCGCAAAGCGCATGGGTTTCGGTGAGGCCTTCGACTACGCGTCGCCGGCCGCGATCTTCGCTGAGCACGCCACTCTGTCGCAGTTCGAGAATGAGGGCACGCGCGACTTCGACATCGGCGCGATGGTGCCTGTCGATGAGGTGCAATTCGAGGAAATGCCGCCGTTTCAGTGGCCGCGTCCGTCCGGGGGCGGCGAGGGCACCCGCATGTTCGCCGAGGGACGGTTCTTCACGCCGGATGGCAAGGCCCGCTTTGTTGCGGTCCGCGCCAACGCCATTGCGCCGGCGGCGATGGCATTCCCCCTCACCCTCAACACGGGTCGGGTGCGCGACCACTGGCACACGATGACGCGCACCGGCAAAAGCGAGCGTCTGTCGCAGCATTACGCCGAGCCCTTCGTCGAGATAAACCCGCACGACGCGGCGCTCCATCACATCGGCGAAGCCGATCTCGTCCGCATCTCGACGGGGCTCGGCGCCGTTCTCGTGCGCGCCCTTGTTTCGCCGCGCCAGCAGGTCGGATCGATCTTCGTGCCCATGCACTGGAACGATCAGTTCGCGTCGCGTGCTCGAGTGGATGTTCTGGTGCCGGCCGTCACGGATGCGATCTCGGGGCAGCCGGCATCGAAGAACACCGCCGCGCGGATCGAGCGGTTCGTCGCCGCGGCCTACGGGTTCGCCGTGCTCCAGTACAAGCCCCGGCAGATCGATGCCGAATACTGGGCGATTGCCAAGTGCAGGGGCGGCTGGCGCGTGGAGCTAGGATTCGCGTCGAAGGACAGGGATTGGCCAGGGTTCGTCGCCGACCTGGTCGGAGGTGAGGCCTCGCAATTGGTCGCCTATCATGACGTTAAAACTGGCCACCATCGCTTTGCCTCTTACGAGGACAACCGTCTCGCCGGCGCAGTCTTCCTGGCGCCGGAACCGGTCGCAGTGTCGCGCGACTGGGCGATCGCGCAGTTGTCCGTGAAGCACTCGGCTCGCAAGCGCTCCTCCGTCATCGCCGGGCGCCCCGGCAAGGGAACGGTCGATCGCGGCGCGATCGTGTGCTCCTGCTTCGGCATCGGCGCGAGCGAGATAGCCGCCGCGGCGGCGCGTGGATGTACGACGGTCGCGGCAGTCGGCAAAGCCCTGCATGCCGGCACCAACTGCGGCTCTTGCCGCGCCGAAATTCGCACGATCATCGACGCCAATCGCGCCCCGGAGCCGGCACTCGCGACTCGCCGTGCGGCTGTCGCATCAGCTTAAGAGGAACTTGCCCATGCACGCACTGTCGGAGCTGTTGAGCGAGGGGGAGCCGCTCGCGCCGAAATCCCCGGGCGCTTTGGCGGCTCTCGCGAGGCGGCTATTGCGTGCCGCCACCGACCTGGCAACCCGCTTGAGAGGCAATGTTTGGCTGGCGACGCAAACACGTGATCGCGCCGTCGCGCTCGGTCCGCTCCAGCGCCCCGCACGTGGCTGCGTCATGCTCGTCGGCGCGGGTCCCGGCGATCCAGAGCTTTTGACGCTAAAAGCGCTGCAAGCGGTGCGGGGTGCCGACGTCATTCTGTACGACCAACTCGTCTCCGACGAGATCCTGGCGCTGGCGCCGGCCCGCGCCGAGCGCATCGCTGTGGGCAAGAAGGGCTACGGAAAGGCCTGCAAGCAGGGCGAGATCAACGAGCTGATGGTGGCGTTCGGCGCCGCCGGCCGGCGCGTCGTCAGGCTCAAAGCGGGCGATCCGCTGATGTTCGGCCGGCTGGAGGAGGAGATGGCGGCGCTCGACGCGGCAGGCATCCGGTTCGATGTAGTGCCCGGCATCTCGGCCGCGCAGGGAGCTGCGGTACGGCTGAAGATATCGCTGACGCGCCGCCGCGGCGCGCGACGCTTCCAAGCCATCACCGGCCACGCGGCCGACGGGCACTTGCCAGGTGACTTCGACTGGGCCGGCTTGGCCGATCCCAAGGCGACAACGGCCGTCTACATGCCCAAGGCGACCATCGACGATCTCTGCGCTGAGCTGCTGCAGCAGGGGCTCTCGCCGGATCATCCAGCCGCAGCAGTATTCAATGTCACGCGCGCGGACGAGGTCGTTCTGGCCGCCACGATCGCGACGCTGCCGAAGCGCATCGCGGAAGCGTCGAGCGACGCGCCCTGCATCGTCCTGATCGGCGATGCGGTCGCTAGGCGCGCGCCCGCAAGTCGTGCCCAGCAGGAGCTCGTCCGCGCCGGTTTGAAGCCTGGCGCCATGGTTTGTTTGTAGCGTTTGTTGCGTGGGGGTGATGGGAAGTCATTGCGCAAAAGGTTCAAAGCGTTCGGACTAGCCGCCATGATGGCGGCATCGATTGCAATCGGCGCCACGCGCGCGGCCGATGCCGCCGATCTCGGCGGGGACTGCTGCGCCGATCTGGAGGAGCGCATCGCCGAGCTCGAGGCGACTGCGGTGCGCAAAGGAAACCGCAAGGTATCGCTCACCATCACCGGCTACGTGACCAAGCAGATCATGTTCTGGGACGATGGGGTCGAGCGCAATGCCTACATATCCGACATCGGCCCGACGCAGGCGACGAACTTCCGTCTGACTGGCGCGGCCGCTATCGCGCCCGGTTAGAAGGCGGGCTACCTCATTCGCATCCAGGACCTCACCGACAACTCCATGGGCCTGAGCCAGAGCACGTCGGTGGTCAATCAGGGCCTCAATGTGCAGATGTCATACTGGTACGTGGCGAGCAAGGAGCTCGGCAAGCTCAGCGTCGGCAAGAACGCGCTCGCCGCCAAGAGTGCTGCCATGTTCACCGATCTCTCCGGCACGCAGGTGATCGCCAATTACGTGCTGTTCGACGGCGGCAGCTTCTTTTTGCGCAACGGCGGCGCGCTGCTGCCGCTGCGCTGGGGCGACTTCGGCTATTGCTATTCGCAACAGCGGCCGTGGGGCGGCGACTGCGACGGCATCGTCATGGACGGCGTGCGCTACGACAGCTCGACCTTCGCCGGCTTCTCCGTGTCGGCGAGCTGGGGCGTTGACGACGATTGGGAGGTCGCTGGCCGCTATGCGGGCGAGGCTGCCGGGTTCAAGCTCGCTTTCGGTGTGGGCTACTCGGTGAATACCGATGAGCAGACCCAACCGCCGCCGGTGTCGAGAAGTAAGGATTCAGCCTTCTTCCAAGCTGGCGGCTATGCCGAGCATCTCGCCACCGGTCTCTTCATTCATGCTGCGTATGGCGAAGAGCACAACGACGGCAAGCGGACGCTCGCCGGCTTCACGGAGCCTAATTCGCATCAATGGTACGTAAAAGGCGGCGTGCGGCGGAAATGGCTCCCGCTCGGGCACACGATCCTGTTCGGCGAGTACGGCCGCTATATCGATCAGCTCTCGCCGGCCGCACTCGCGGCCGGCGCCACGGGGAGCGAGTTGGACCGCTTCGGCCTCGGCGTCGTGCAGGAGATCGACGCTGCCTCGATGTCGGTGTAGATCAAGTATCGGGAGCAGGCAGCGGATGTATCAGGTGTGGCTCTGGACCTCGACGAATTCCGCTACGTCTCGACTGGCGCGCTGATCAACTTCTAGGCGCCGAAGTCGGCGGAGCGCCTCCCCAGCGCCCCAATTGTTTGCGCAACCGACGTCGAACAAAAGACGGCCCGGACGGCGGTTGGGCAACCTTCGTCCGGGCCGGGTGGCTCGTCGTGGTCAGCGGACGAGCCTGCCTAAAATAGCGGCAGACGGGCGGGATTGAGAAGGACGGTCGAGATCCGGAGCTGACTAAAACTGTGGCAATTGCATAAGAGCAACACTTAGATTGCGGCGGCTCCACCCGAGAGGCCCGATGACTTTTGCGACCGCGCTGACACGACGGCTGGGGATCGATTTTCCGATCGTCTCGGCGCCGATGGCGTTTGCCGCCGGCGGCAAATTGGCCTCCGCGGTATCCGCGGCCGGCGGCCTGGGGCTCATTGGCGGTGGCTACGGCGACGCGGATTGGTTGGCGGAGCAGTTTCGCGCCGCCGGCAACTTTCGCGTCGGCTGCGGCTTCATCACATGGTCGCTGCGCGAAAAGCCCCGCCTGCTCGATCAGGTGTTGGCGCACCGTCCGCGCGCGATATTCCTTTCATTCGGCGATCCGAAGCCGTTCGTCGATCCCATAAAACGAGCCGGCAGCCTTGTGATGTGCCAGGTGCAGACGCGGCGCGACGCCGAGCACGCGATCGGCTGCGGGGCGGATGTGATCGTCGCTCAGGGCTCGGAAGCCGGCGGACATGGCGAGCGACGATCTACATTCACCCTCGTTCCCGAAGTTGCCGATCTGATCGCCGCCAGATCGCCGGACACGCTGCTCTGCGCAGCGGGTGGCATCGCTGACGGGCGCGGGCTCGCCGCCGCGCTGATGCTCGGCGCCGATGGCGTCGTCGTGGGATCACGCTTTTGGGCGGCGCAGGAGGCCGAGGTCAGCCCGCGAATGCACGCAGCCGCCCTTGCAGCTTGCGGCGACGATACCATCCGCTCGAGCGTCATGGACCTCGCGCGTAAGCTCGATTGGCCGCAGCGCTATACCGCGCGCGTCCTGAGGAACGCTTTCACCGAGCGCTGGCATGGTCGCGAAGAAGAGTTGCTTGCCGTTGCCGACGCGGAGGCGGTCAAGTACCGGCAAGCCTGGCTCGACAGCGATCCCGACAACAGCAACACGTTCATTGGCGAAGCTGTAGGCCTCATCGACGCCATAGAGCCGGCCGCCGAGATTCTTGAGCGCATGGTGCGGGAAGCCGCGCAGCTCCTCTCCAGTGGCAGCCGCCTGCCGCGCAAAGGCACATAACGCAGCGGCCACGCCGGGAATCTTTTCGACGACGTCGCATCCGCCGCCAAGTGCCCAGAGCGGATTGGTCGGAGCGGGGAGATTCGAACTCCC
>CAXMLT010000100.1:0-3132 GCA_964194245.1 uncultured Hyphomicrobium sp. | reverse complement strand
AATTACACCACGTGCCCGGACACTACCTGCCCGGAACCGTCGCGGACTAGCCGCTTGTCCGCTTCTGGCCCGCGGCGGTCGGCCACGAGCGGCACTCGGAAGTCTGCTCTCAGGTGCTTAACTGAGATAGGCGATGCACGTTGCTGACGTCGACTACTGACCCATACCGGACCAGGAGCTGCCCGGCTCCCCGCATCGTCTATTGAGCGTCCCAGCCCGAGCTGGCAAGAACATGCTTTCGCGCCGCTTTGCGGAATGAGTTCGCCAAGGCGGGATCGTCTACTGCCCTAGCCACCACCATCGCTCCAACGCACACCGAGACAAGGGCGAGGGCGTGTTCTCGCGCCTGAGGGCCCCGCAAATTGGCGACAAAGACCGAGAGCATCATGTCCAGCACCTTGCGGAAGGCGCGCTTCACCGGCGCACTGCTTCTCGAAACATCCGACGGCACTCCAAGTGTGGGGCAAGACCCGTCGTGATCCTGCAAGTGCTCCCGCGACAGGTAGGCGTCCATGATCATGCGGGCCAGCCTCACTCCCTGGGCACAGGGGTCAACGTGTTTGCGCTGCCAATCTTCAGGCGGATTGAGGCACGTGAACTGCAACAGGGCCTCGCTGTAGAGGTCGTCTTTGGACGTGAAGTGCCTGTAGAAACCGCCGCGTGTCAGACGGGCCTCGGCCATGATCTCGTCGATCGTCACCTCCGCAAATCCCTTTCTGTTGAACAGCCTTCGCGCGCTTCTGAGAATTCGATCGCGGGTTCCCTGCTTATGCTGAGCCGTGTAGGGCATGCGCGCACCCTCCATTTTTGTGACGGCAACCATAGTGAACTGACAAAAGATGTTCTTGAACATCTTTAGTAGTCAGCGACACTCCGTTCGCCAAGTTGTGAAGGGGAGCGACCGTGGGTTCGTGGTTATGCGCCTTCGTCGTGGTTGCGGGTGCCGGCTTCGGGCTGTGGCTCCTCTCCCACATCGTCGAGGCCTTGAGGCCGATCCCGAAAACGCCCGCGGCGCTGCGTTGGGCCCCTGATATCCCCATCAACTACGCGGAGGTCGACGGGACCAAGCTCCGCTACATCAAGTCCGGCGCAGGTCCGGTTGTGGTCCTGGTGCACACGTTGAGAACCCAGCTCGACCTGTTCGAAAAAGTGGTGCCAGAGCTCTCCAAGCGCTTCACCGTCTATGCCTTGGACTATCCGGGCCACGGCTTCTCGGACATTCCCGGAGCCCGCTACGATGCCGCCTTCTTCACCAAAGCGGTGGAAGGCTTCCTCGACAAGCTCGACCTGCGCGAGATCACGCTGGTCGGCGTCTCCATCGGCGGCGTGATCCCGCTCGTCATCGCCGCCCGCCACAATCCGCGTGTTACGCGGGTGATTTCCATCAATCCGTACGACTACGCCAAGGGGCGCGGCATGGCGCGCAGTTCAGCCCTCGGCTGGATGATTACCTATGCTGCGCTCGTCCCCGTGATCGGCGAAACGGTGATGCGGCTGAGAAACTTCGTCATCATGAAGGCGGTCCTTCGAGGTGGCGTCGCGGACCCCAAGAGCATCCCGCCTGCGCTCATGAAGGAGATGTATGCCGTGGGCAATCGCCGAGGGCACTACCGCGCCTTCATCAGTCTGCTCCGCAACGGAGGGAGTTGGGAAGCCGCAACAAAAGACTACGGCCGCATCGCTACGCCCGTCTTGCTCGTCTGGGGTGGCAAGGACTGGGCGCGACCTTCCGAGCGCGAGCGCACGCGCTCGCTCATCGCCGGTGCAGAAATGAAGACCGTCGAGCAGGGAGGTCACTTCCTGCCGCTCGATCGCCCAGGTGCCGTACTGCAATTGATCTCAAGCTTCGCCACCGGAGAGCGCAGCAATCTGGGCGGGGTCAGTTCGGGGGACCCTCATGCAGATTAGCGCCAACCACATTCACTTCTTCATCAGCTATGCGGTGGCGTTTCTCGCATTCGCTCTCATCGGCAAATGGTACGTCTGGCCGAACATCAAGGACCGGCCGCTCAAGACCGCGCTCTCGCCGCTTCTTCTTTACGCGTGCCTGCGCGTCAACGGTTTGATGTTCGTGATGCCGGGGCTCGTGTCGCCTGAGCTTCCCGCCGGATTCGCGGTGCCAACGGCTTATGGTGACCTGACGGCCGTCATTCTTGCTCTCTTGGCACTCGCAAGCGTGCGAACGGAAAGCGCCATCGCGACACCAATGGTCTGGCTCTTCAATACCGTCGGCTTTTTGGACCTGATCTACGCCAACATCTCGACGTTCCGAGATCATGTCGATCCGGTTCAGCTTGGCGCCTCGTACTATCTCGCGGCTGTGAACGTCTTGGCCATGGTGGTCATCCACATCATGATCTTTGCCTATTTGCTGAGCCCGCGCTCAACGGCATCGGCTCAACCATCTGCGCTCGCGACCGGACAACGGAGAGAGCGATGAACCGCACCCGGCTGAGCCTCCATTACCTATACGGCTACCTCATCGTCATCGGCCTCGCCCTCCTGTTCTTCCCGAAAGAGGGTCTAAGACTGCTCTTGTCCAATGGCGATTATGGAGACGTCATGCCGAGGTTTGCCGGAATGCTAATGGCGGGCCTCGGGATGACCATTTTCGGCATCGTCCTCTCGCGCGCCGAGACGCTGTACCCGAGAACACTATTGGTCCGCGCCTTCTTCCTAGTCTGCATCACCACGTTCTACGCGATGACGCGCGATCCCTTTTTTCTGGTGTTGCTCGCCGTCGTCGGGTTCGGATTTGTTTGGACCGGGCTCAGTTATCTGAGCGAGAAGAATTAGGCTCTAAGATCACGCGGTGACCCCTTTTTTGGCCCATATCAGACCTAGCGCGCGCCTGAGGAGAGGTGGCGAAAGCTTGGCTCTGCCTGTGTACGCCGTTGACCGGACTTAGCAAATCAGCTTAGGAGGTATCGCGCGCGTTCGTAGTCGGCGTCATGGAGACGTTTGGCATCGGGGTGACGGGTGCGCATCCTCCTATCGCTTGTGGTGGTGCTGAGCGGGCTGCTCATGGCCCGCGAGTTCATGGCACACTCGAACGAGCAAGCCCGACTGACGCTTCGCGGGGCGAAGGTTGTCACAGAGCAGAGCATCGCCACTGTGCGCGAACCGCCAGCA
>CAXMLT010000099.1:0-2371 GCA_964194245.1 uncultured Hyphomicrobium sp. | reverse complement strand
GTCGACCTCGTCGAGCTGCTCGACCCAGTTGAGGATGCCCGAAAGCTCCTTCACCAGGCCCTTGGCCTCCGCCTCCGTGATCTTGATGCGCGCCAGCCGCGCGATGCGCCGGACGGTCGCCTCGTCGACCTGCATGATCCCTCGCCGATCCGATGTTCAAGGCCGTGGAACTGAAGTCCGCTCTCTTAGCCCCGGCGGCGGTTGGGCGCAACTTTGCGGGCGCCCATTGGTGCCTCAGGAGGTGCGGCGCCACTGCGACAGGAAGGCACCCAGGATGTCGGAGGCATCGTCCGTCCAGGGCGAGAGCTTGCTCGGCGTGAAGGCCCCCGCCCCGTCGATCACCCGGAAGGGATCGAGCGCGTGCTCGTCCTTGGCGAACACCGCGATGGTCGAGCTGTTCTGAGCGTAGGTGCCGTCCGCCTTGTCGTCGGAGATGATGAGCCCCTTGAGCTGCGGCACCAGCGGCAGGGTCGCGCCGAGCACCGAGTCGAGGTCGAGATAGCGGTTGGAGATGTGCAGGACGAGGATGCCGTCGTTCTTGAGTTTGCCGGCATAGAGTTGCAGCGCCTCCGCCGTCATCAGGTGCACGGGAACCGCGTCGGAGGAGAAGGCATCGACGAGAATGAGGTCGAAGCTGCGGTCGGGCTCCTTGACGACGGTGAGGCGCGCGTCGCCCACGACCACGTCGAGCTTGGGCTGGCAGTTGGCGAGGAAGGTGAAGTAGGTCGACTTCGCGGCGATGTCGATGACGACGGGATCGATTTCGAAGAAGCGCCAGCGCTCGTCCTTCTTGGCGTAGCAGGAGATGGAGCCGGTGCCGAGCCCGACGATGCCGAAGCGGCCCTTTTTGCCCGCTGCGTCTAGACGACCCTGCACGATCTTGACCGAGCGAGCGAGCGGACCGTCGGGGTAGTAGTAGGTGCCGGGCGTGGTGTCGGTGACAAGCTTGCCGTCCTCGTCGCGGATGCGCTGCGCTCCGTGCAACGTGGTGCCGTGGGTCAATACGTTAAAGTCGCCGCTCTCCGACAGCGAGACGCGATAGACGCCGAAGTAGCTGCGCTGCGCATTCCCGCGCTTCACGGTCGACGGCAGCATAACGACGGTTGCAAACATGACGAGCGCGACTGCGAGCTGGCGTGCGCCCCGCCCCCAGAACGCGAGCATGATGATGCCGAGCGCGAGCGTGAGCGCCGCAGTCGAGCCCCATTCGCCAAACGAGAGGCCGAGACGCGCGGCCCATCCCTCACCGTACAAGGCCGGCAAGAGGCCGATGGCGACGATAGCGAGCAGCCAAAGCATCTCGCGGCGTGACGCCGCGCGCGGCTTGAACACACCTGGGCGGCAAGCGACAGTCAGCGCGATCAGCAGCGGGTATTCGAAGATCTCCGAGAACAGCTTGGGCGCGACGAGCGCGGAGAAGAGCCCGCCGAGCACCCCGCCAAACGACATCCACAGATAGAACTCGGTAAGGTCGCGCGCCTTCGGCCGCGACAGATAAAGCCTGCGGTGCGCGAGCAGCGCCGAGAGGAAGAAGACGGCGACGCCGGCTGAGCTGGTTAGCGTCCACTTGTCGTACTTCAGCTGCGCGAGCTCGAAGAGGGCAAAGATGACGGAGCCGAGCTGCAGCGGGAGCAGCAACGACATCGGGATCGGCACGCGGTCCTGGAAGGCGAGGATGAATGTCGCGAGGTAGAGCGCTAGCGGGAGCACCCACAGCAGCGGCGCGGAGGCAATGTCGGTCGCGACATGCGTCGTGAACGCGGTGAGCAGCGCGGCCGGCACCATGGCGAGCCCGCACCAGCCGAGGCGGTCGCGCAGCGTCGGGCGCGCGGCGGATGCATCGGAACCGGCGTCTACAGCGACCTTCTGCGGATCGGCACTCGCATTTCGGCGCACGACCGCGAAGCAAGCGGCGAGCGCGAGGATCAGCACCACGTAAAGCTCCGTCCAGTCGCGGCTCATGGCCCGGAGGCCCAGCGCCGGCTCGAACAGGAACGGATAGCCGAGGAGCGCGATGAGGCTGCCGAAGTTGGAGGCGCCGTAGAGGAAGTAGGGATCGCGCGCGTGCGGGTGCCGGGTCAGCGCAAACCAAGCCTGTAGCAGCGGCGCGTTGGCGGCAACCGCGACGAAGGGCAATCCCACGGCGACCGCGAAAAGGCCGAGCTGCCAGAAGTAGGGCTCGCCCGGCGGCGGCTCGGTCCAGCCGCTCGGCAACCCGATCGGCAGCACCACCAGTGCCGCCAGAGCGACGGCGATGTGCACGAAGCCGGTCGCCGCCGCCGGCACATACCGCATCAGGATATACGCATAGCCGTATCCGCCGAGCAGCGCCGCCTGGAAGAAGCACAGCGCGACCGCCCACACCGAGGGC
>CAXMLT010000098.1:0-1619 GCA_964194245.1 uncultured Hyphomicrobium sp. | reverse complement strand
AGGCGTCTGCAGCGTGGCTTGACCAGTCATGTTCAGAGCCTAGATCGACGACGCCGCTATCTGATCGCCTTGGGATCGCGCCATGGGCCTGGGAGCTTCTCTTGGCCGGCCTGCGGTCGTTGGGCATCACGGGAGGCTCGCTTGCCATCGGAATGGCGTTGCACCCGGCTCTACGAGAAGACGCCTAAGACCGGCAACCAGTACTTTGTCGGCCGGCTCGACATGGCCAAAGTCGCCGTGCTGAAGTCGAAGGAAGTGGCCGAGGACGGCTCGCCAATGTGGGACGTACTCCTGCAGGAAGCGCCTAGCGAACCGCGGCGCAAGCCAGAGGCAAAAGAAGAGGCGCGAGCGGAAGCTGCACCTTCGACGCCGTACCTTCTGCAGCGGCTCAAGGACGATGCGTTTCCATTCTGATCGCTTTGTAAAATTGGCGATGAAGCTGAGGCCATACCGGCCCTTGAAGCGGCGTCGGGGCGAGAGCCAAGCCGATCACAACAGCCGACACTTTCGCGAGCTCGAGCCGAGGTATCTTCGTCTGAAAAGGTGAGGGCGCCTCGATCCTGCCCAGGGTGACGGGCTGTTCGGAAGAGGCGCCCTCCGTAGTGCCCCGATTGGAAATGAGGGTGCACCCAATCGGAAGCAGTGAAGAGTAATTGCCGCCCGATGAACGCCGCCTGTACGGGCGCGACGAGTGGCTTGGACATCCAGCACCTCGAATGAAGGGCCGAGCCCGTATTCAAGCCGCTCGTGTTCCAGCGATGACGATCGTATTGTGTCTGATTGCTCGCCGCCTGATCGGTCCAGAATATCTTGTCGGCGATCACCAGACAGGCAAGCAGTACAAAGCACGCAATCACACTGCCGATGACGCCTCTGGTGTACTCGAACGCTTCGGTAGGGTGTGTGTGCATGTCGAACATGGCCATCTCCTATGATGGCTTCCAACCCGCCGGGGGTGGTTGGGGTTCCTGGTGCGCGCGCAACACGAGGCCTCAGGATTTCTTCTCGAGCAACAACTGTGCCCGCTCTTTGAAAGCGGTCTGCACGGCTCCTGCGAACCTCTGCAAGATCCACGGCAGAACGACCTCGAGGCGCACGTCGCTCTCCCCGACGTCTACGGTTCCCGAAACCATCTGGCCCATAGAGTGCGCCCGGAACGCCATGCGGTTGCCGGTCCAGGTTTGCTCATCGAATTTAAGAAGCGGGAGGTCAGCGGCCGCGCGCGCGAACCCGGGCTTCAGGCGCCGGAGCGCCTCGGCTTTACCGAGCGCGTGAGGAATTGAAACGACTAACGGCTCAGGCATTCGCACCTCAAGAAAGGGCCGCTGGCGCGTCCAGCGACCCCCTAGGGGAGCTGATAACTGCTCAAGGGCAGCCATCGCCTACAATGCCAATCGAAGGCCTCTCCGCTGGCCGATATAATTTGCGTCTAATGCCATTTGTTCCCCCGTCACGCCTCCGGCTTGACGAGTCTAAGGAGCAACCAAACTGGAACCCGGTGCGTTAAGGACTGAATGGCGATCAACCCAGAGAGGTGCGTCATGCCACTCATTCCTGTTGCTCAAGCCGCTGCCGCCGACAGCAGTCTAAGGGCCGTGCGCTTTGCCATGAAGGACGGC
>CAXMLT010000097.1:0-1944 GCA_964194245.1 uncultured Hyphomicrobium sp. | reverse complement strand
GTCCTAGTCAAGGCCCTACCAGCCGCCCTCGAGGTCGGCCATGTCGGCGAACTCGCCGCCACGCAGGGGAAACGTCTCCTCCACCACGTAGGGGCCGCCGCCCACGTTAGGGCGCGAGGAGAACAGCACGAAGCGGCCGACGAGAAACGGTTCCGAGCGGAAGGCGCCGATGCGCCCCAGGATGCGTGCGACCTGATCGGCGCTTGCCGATCGGAGCCGCGCCAGCGTCACGTGCGGCTTGAAGGGTCGGGCCTCGGGCGCGAGCCCCACGGACCGCGCCGCGCGCTCATTCGCCCGCGCCAACGCGTCCAGCTCGGAGGAGGGCTCGATCCCGGCCCAGATCGAATTGGGGTCGTTGCCGCCGAAGACGCCAATCCCAGCGAGCCGGATTTCGAAGGCCTCCATCGAGACGCCGGCGAGGCGGTCGATGAGCTCATCCGCCTGCGCCTTCTCGATATCGCCGCAGAAGCGCAGCGCCAGGTGATAGTTGTCGGGCTCGGTCCACCTGCCGCCGCCCGGCAGCGGCATGCGCAGCCGGAAAAGATCCTCGCGCTGCTCGGCGGGGATCTCGATGCCGGTGAAGAGGCGGGGCATGACGTGGCTTTCGCGTCGTGAAAAACTTAGGTCTTGGGCGCCGTCGCCGCCTGCGGTATGGCGCGCGCGATCAGCTCGACCACCTTCGGCATGATGCGCTTGACGATCTCGGCGATGCCCTTCCCGCTCGGGTGCATGCCGTCGTCGAGGTTCAGCTTGGCGTCGAGCGCTACGCCCTCGAGGAAGAAGGGATAGAACACGAGCCCATGCTCCTTCGCGAGGTCGGGGAAGATCTTGTCGAAGTCGTCGGAGTAGTGGTCGCCCCAGTTGGCGGGCGACAGCATGCCCGCGAGCAGCACCTGGACGTTGCGCTTCTTCAAGGCGGCGATGATCTTCTCGAGGTTGGCGCGCGTCACCTTCGGGTCGATCCCGCGCAGCGCGTCGTTGGCGCCGAGCTCGAGAATGACGGCATCGGTTCCGTCCGGCACCGCCCATTCGAGCCGCTGCAGGCCGTCCGCGGTCGTGTCGCCGGAAACGGCACCGTTGGTGATGACGACGTTGCGGCCGTCGGCCTTCAACTGCTTCTGCAACTGTGCCGGAAACGCATCCTTCGGCCTGAGCCCATAGCCGGCCGAGAGGCTGTCGCCGAAGGCCACGATGTGGACCGGCTTCGGCTCCACCGCCGCGGTGGACAAATTCACCGCAGCCGCTAAAGCGTTGACGAGGAAGAGTATCCCCACCACCTGTGCAAGGGCGCCAGCTTTCGCTCGTGCCGTGCTTCGCTTCATGTTTCTGCCTCACCGATCAGAGAAGGGCCAAAGCGTGAGGTAAAGGCGTGGTCGTCGTGAGGCAAGGGCCAGAACACGACCAAGCCGCGACTAAGCCGCAACGGGACGGCACGAGCCCGCCACAATCAGACGGCCTCAATTCCAACCACAACGGAGCCCTCCGCAACGTGAGCCAGTCCATCGTAGCCCTGCAGGACGTGCAACTCACGCTGACGAGCCGGGCCGGCCCGGTCGAGATCCTGCGCGACGTGAACCTCGACGTCGAGCCGGGGCAATCGCTGGCCGTCGTCGGTCCATCGGGCTCGGGCAAAACATCCTTGCTGATGGTGGTCGCCGGGTTGGAACGCGCAACGAGCGGCGGCGTTGAGGTCGCCGGGCACGATCTCACCAGCCTCGGCGAGGACGAGCTTGCGCTCATGCGCGGCGCCGAGATCGGCATCGTTTTCCAATCGTTCCACCTCGTGCCGACGATGACGGCGCTCGAGAACGTGGCACTACCGCTGGAATTCGCCGGCGCGACGAACGCATTTTCAATTGCGCGTGAGCTTCTGCACGAGGTCGGCCTCGCGCCGCGCGTCGATCACTTCCCCGCGCAGCTTTCGGGCGGCGAGCAGCAGCGCGT
>CAXMLT010000096.1:0-2127 GCA_964194245.1 uncultured Hyphomicrobium sp. | reverse complement strand
GGGTGGGGGGGCCTCACGCATCGCGACCGAGTACGAGCCGGTGCAGCCGACCTTCGCGCAGACGAGTGCGCGTCCGGCCTCCGGGTCGCGCATCAAGAAGCCGTCGCTCGACGATATGGGCCCCGGCACCGACAGGCCCGTTCCGGCGCGCGCTCCGAACGTCGATCCGCGTGCGAAGGCAGGGACATTCGGCGAGGCGGTGCGCGGGCCGCACAAGCCGACGCTCGACGAGATGGGCCCGCATGCAATGCTCCCGGTGCCGATCGGCGATGGGCCGCGCCCGCCGAAGCCGACGCGCACCGTCGAGGTCCAAACCGAGAAGGAGAAGCGCGGCCGCCGCGGCCGCCCTCGCAAGACCGGCCGGCCGGGGCAGTAGGACGCGGCTAGACCAGCACGGCAATCACGCGGGCTGCGCTGCTGCTATATCCGCAATATAGTCGGCCTGCCCGCCGGGAAGAGACAATCGTCCGCGAGCCGCCACCATTACAGCTCCGCCCCACCCGCGTTACACTCCGCCATGCTCACGCTCTACTCGTACCCATCGCTGTTCGGTGTGGCTGACAACAACGGCTACGGGCTGAAGGTCTACGCCTTCCTCAAACTCGCTGGCGTGCCGTTCGCCCACGAGCACATCTTCGACGCCTCGGCCGCGCCGCGCGGGCAGCTTCCCTACATCGTCGACGACGGCGAGACGATCGGCGACAGCGAGGCGATTATCGCGCACCTCATCCGCAAGAATCGCCTGACCATCGACGCAGCGCTGTCGCCAGCGCAGCGCGACACCGATCTTCTCGTGACGCGCTTGTTCGATGATCTCTACTGGGTGATGTCGTACTCGCGTTGGAAGGACGACCGCTACTTTCCGACGTTCCGCGACGCGTTCAAGCGCGAGCACCCACAACTTACCGACGAGGGCCTCGACAGGGCGCGCGCGTTCAATTTCCAGCGCTACCACTTCCAGGGCATCGGCCGCTATCCGCCGGAGGGTGCCTACGCGCGCGGGATCGCCGATCTCAGTGTGCTAGCGCGCCTCATCCCCGCGAATGGCTATGTGCACGGTGAGGCGCCGTCGAGCATCGACGCCGGCATCTACGGCTTCATCGCCAACATCCACTTCTACGACATTGACACGCCGCTCAAGCGGTGCGCCGCGGCGCATCCAAACCTAGTGCGCCACTGCGAAGCGATTCACGCGGCCGTCAGCAAATAGGCGAGCGCGGCGGTGCCTCTGCAGGATCAGGCCAGCAGCGCCGCCAGCGAGCCGTCCGCGACCATCTTGTCCTTCACCTTCTGCGGAATGGGATAGAGGACGCCTTCGCCCTCGAGGACATGCTTGCCCTCCTTGTCCTCGACCCAGCAGTCGAACACGACGTTCCGGTCGCCCTTCTCCTTGACGAGGGCGACGGCGGTGTAGGGCTCGTTCAATTGCACTGGCGCCAGGAACTTCAGATTCTGGCTGCCCCAGATCGCGCCCAGACCCGGCACGTCCATGCCGAAGATGCCGGAGAACTTGGCGACCGAGATCATCCCGTGCGCGATGCGGTTCTTGAAGATCGTGCCCTTCGCGTAGTCCTCGTTGAAGTGCGCGGGATTGAAGTCGCCGGAGATCTCCCCGAACTTCTGCACGTCGGCGTCGCTGACGGAGTATTTCAGTCGGAACGTGTCGCCCACGTTCAAGTCATTGATGCTCTTGCAAGCACGCGGCAGCGGATTGGTCATCGGGAGAATTCCTTTTCAAGGCGTCCGACGCCCACTCTTTCACGGAACTGTTCGCATGAGCAATCACGGCGCCTCAACGCGCCGCCGCGGCGGTGCCGACGGCCGCCGTCGAGTCGTCGGCGCGCATGATCCCGTAGGTCTTGTCGAGCGTCGCCGCATCCGACGACTTCTCACGTATCGAGTAGAGGTAGTCGTCGACGAACAGATATGGCAGCCCCCTGGGCGCGGCACCGCGTGCCTCCGCCTTCGCCTTCATGGCGTCGAGGCCGGCAGCCAGGTTCTCCATGCAGGTGACGCGCGAGAAGATCATGCCCTTGATGTCTTCGCGCGGGCGGCACACCTCGCCGTAGCCGTCGTAGACCTTGCCGTCCTCGTAGGCCGAATAGTAGAGCGGCTCGCCGCCGCGGC
>CAXMLT010000095.1:0-2431 GCA_964194245.1 uncultured Hyphomicrobium sp. | reverse complement strand
TTGAGGATGGTGCGGCTGTCGATCTTGGAGGCAACCTTGAAGCTGATGCGCGCGGGGAAGTTCGCCTTGATGGTCCCGGTCACGATGTCGACCGAGGGGCGCTGCGTCGCCATGATGAGATGGATGCCGGCCGCGCGCGCCATCTGAGCGAGCCGCTGCACCGCCGTCTCGATCTCCTTGCCGGCGACCGTCATGAGGTCCGCGAACTCGTCGACGACCACGACGATGTAGGGCATCGTCTCGGCCTGCATCGGCTGCTGCTCGTAGACCGCCTCTCCCGTGCGCTCGTCGAAGCCCGTCTGCACGGTGCGTGCGAGCGATTCGCCGCGGCTTTGCGCCTTGCGCACGCGCGCATTGAAGGCCTCGATGTTGCGCACCGAGAGGCTAGCCATGCGCTTGTAGCGCTCCTCCATCTCGGCGACGGCCCAGTTGAGCGCGGCCACCGCCTTGTGCGGATCGGTCACGACCGGCGTCAGCAGGTGCGGGATGCCGTTGTACACCGACAGCTCCAGCATCTTGGGGTCGATCATCAGGAGGCGGCAGTCGAGCGGCGATCGCCGGTAGAGCAGCGAAAGCACCATGGCATTGACGCCAACGGACTTGCCCGAGCCTGTCGTGCCGGCGACGAGCAGGTGCGGCATGCGCGAAAGGTCGGCGACGATCGGCTCACCGCCGATCGACTTGCCGAGTGCGAGCGGCAGCACGGCGTCGGAGGAGCGGAACGGTGGCGATTCGAAGATGTCGCGCAGATAGACTGTTTCACGGCGCACATTCGGCAGCTCGATGCCGATGACGTTGCGGCCCGGAATGATCGCGGCGCGCGCGGACGTGACGCTCATGGAGCGCGCGATGTCCTCGGCGAGTGCGACGACGCGGGACGACTTGGTGCCGCGCGCGGGCTCGAGCTCGAACAGCGTGACGACGGGGCCGGGCTTGATCTCGCGCACCTCGCCCTTGATCGAGAAGTCGGCGAGCACCTCTTCCAGGAGGCGCGCGGTACCGCGCAGCACCGTCTGCGACAGCTCGCTGCCCGCCTTGCCGGGTGCGGGCCGGCGCAGGAGGTTCATCGGCGGCGGGCGATAGGCCGGCGTGGTGCGCTTTCCCGTAAAGCCGCCAAACAGCGTAGCCTTGCGCGATCGCGGCGCGTCGTTCTCGTCGTCCGAGGCGGATGCGGTAGGCTCGGGTGTAGGACGCTCAGCCGAATTCGGCGCGAAGCGCTCGGCGATGGCGCGGCTTTCGGCATCCGTGTTCTCGTCGAAACCGTGCTCGCGGTCCGTCCCCATGCCGCCGGTCGGCCACGGCGTGCGCGCCTCGGCGGCGACCGCCGCCTGAGCGCGCCGCAGGATGCGCGGCATCGTCGTTGGAACATCGAAGATCGAAGGTTCGGACGGCTCCGGCTCTTCCTCGTGGGGAAGCTCGGGCAGATAGGGCTCGCGGCGCCCGTCGAGGCCCGGAAGCTCGTGGCCGCGGCTCCGACTGCCCGCGCCGGCAAACGCAAAGGCACCAGCGCCGGTCGCAATCACCGGCTGATGTTCGCCACCCGGACCTGCAAAAGCCGGGGTCAGCCGTGCCATCCACTCGCGCCCCGAAAGCCATTGCGGAACCAGTCGAGAGAAAAGTGACTCGCGGCGGCGCGCGAGCTGCCGGCTGTTCTTCAGCAGGCGGCTCAGGTCGTCGCGCTCGAGCCCGATGCTGTAGCCGAGCGCGGCAAATCCACCGAGGAAGTAGGCGAGCCCGGCGAGCGGTAGTGCGCGCTCCATCCCGGCCAGCGAGAAGAGCGTCGCCGTCAGGCGGAAGAGCCAGTCGCCGACGATGCCGCCGAAACTGTGCGCAAAGGGCCAGCTCGCGGTCACGGGAAGCGCTGCGAAGCCGCCGGCGAGCAGGAACACCGACAGCGGGAAGATGCTCGTCTTCTTGCGGTTGGCGAAGATGCGCTCCGCGATCATCAGCTCGATGCCCCAGAACATGGGTGCGAGCAGCAAGAAGACGGAGGCGAAGCCGAGCGTGTTGAGCATCACGTCGGCGAAGATGGCGCCGCCCGCCCCGAACATGTTCGTTGGCGCGCCGCCGGCCGCGTGCGTGAGGCTGGGGTCCGATTTCGACCAGGTGAGAAGGCTTGCCCATGCAACGGCGACGCCCGCAAGGAGGAGGGCACCTCCGGCGCGGCTTAGCCAACCCAGAAGCCTGTCCTCCATATCGACGGAGAGCAGGCGTCTCGGGTCACCATGTGACTCGAGCGGCATGACGGCGAACGTACTCTTTACGCAAATACTACTACTAAGCGTTCGAGCGCCTCGGCGATGGTCGTCGCGTCATGCACCAATGCGAGCCGCACGTAGTTCGTGCCCGGATTGGTCCCGTCGCGCCCGGCCTGCGCCAGAAAGGCACCAGGCAAAACCTTGACACCGCCGCGTTTCCATAAGGTTACCGC
>CAXMLT010000094.1:0-3336 GCA_964194245.1 uncultured Hyphomicrobium sp. | reverse complement strand
GTCCCAGGACGTGCCGCGCGCCCGCATCCTGCGCGACGAGGCCCTTTACGACATCGCCAACCAGGCGCCGACCTCAGCCGAGCAATTGAGCGAGCTCAGGACCTTGAGCGAAGGCTTCGCACGCTCGGCGCGCGCCCGCGACATCATCGAGGCGGTAAAGCGCGGCCTGCAGCGCGACACCAAGGCGCTGCCGCCGATCGAGCGCGGCCAGCAGCTCTCGGCCGAGGCGACCGCGCTCATCGACCTGTTGCGGGTGCTCCTGAAGGCCTCCGCCGCCCGCCATCGCGTGGCGCCGCGCCTCATCGCCGATTCAGAGGACCTGGAGCGCATCGCGCTAGAGCCCGAGCCCGACATCGCGGCGCTCAAGGGTTGGCGGCGCAAGCTGTTCGGCGAGGACGCGCTCCGCCTGAAGCGGGGCGAGATCGCGCTGACGCTCAACGGCGGCGAGGTCGTGCCGATTCCCACACCTGGGAGATAGAGGCAGCCTATCTGCCTACTTCCGCCCCGGATCATACTTGTTCTTGTGCCGCCACTCGGAGAAGAAGTAGGCGAGGCTGTCGTCGATCACGTCGGGCAGCACGATGCGCACGGTGACGAGCTGGTCGCCCGATTCCGTCTTGCCGCCGCTCTTTATACCCTTCCCCTTCAGCCGGAACACGCGGCCCGAGCTCGTCCCCTTGGGGATTGTGAGCTGCACGCGGCTATCGATAGTCGCCACCTCGACCTTGGCGCCGAGCACCGCCTCATCGAGCGTGATGGGGATGTCCAGAAGGACGTCGTCGCCGTCGCGCTTGAACTGCGCATGGGGGCGTACGCGGATTTCGACGAGCGCATCGCCTGCTTCCCCGGCGCCTACGCCGCGGGCGCCTTTGCCCTTGAGGCGCAGCACCTGGTTGTCGCCGACGCCGGCCGGCACCGCGAGGTCGAGCGCAGAGCCGCCGGGCAGCGTAACGCGCTTGGTCACGCCCCGGACCGCCTCTAGGAAATCGACGTCGAGCGTATAGCGCACATCGTTGCCGCGGACGGAAAAGCCGCCGCGCGCCGCGCCGGGCCCGCGCGCCGCCGCGCCGAAGATATCCGAGAAGATGTCGGCGAAGCCGTAATCCTCGTGGCCCCCGCCGGCGCCGGCACCTGCCCTGGCCCCGCGCTGGTATTGGCGATGGGCGTCACGGCGCGGCTCGCCGCGCGCATCGATCTCGCCGCGGTCGAAGGCCTTGCGCTTCTCCGGATCGCCGAGGATCTGGTAGGCAGAGGACACCTTCTTGAAGCGCTCCTCGGTGGAGACGCCGTTTTTCGGGTTGAGGTCGGGATGCAGCTCTTTGGCCAGCTTCCGGAAGGCCCGCCGGATATCGTCCTCGGAGGCCCCCTTGGGGACGCCGAGGATTGCGTACGGGTCATCGGCCATGGCGGCAGGATCCTGGTCGTTGCGGAAGCATCAATTTAGCAGAAAATGTGGCGGGCTGGGGCCCGACACAAGGCTTGCGCACGGCTCATGCGCGATTACTTGCCGATGCGGATTTCGGGCTGGCGCTCGAGCAGCTCCGCGAGGGCCTCGAATCGGCGGCGCAGGCGCTCCCCGTCCATGCCAGCGTAGGCCTTGGGTATGGTCAGCACCAGCTTGTTGCCCTCGTAGGTCAGGGGCGTCTCGTCGATGACGCCGGCGACGCCGATCGACAGCATGTGCGCCGCGCGGATGGCCGCCCCGACGATGCGGGCGCGCTTCTGCACCCGCTTGGTGACGATGGCCTTAAGGCTTTCGGAGAGGTCCTCGCCGCGGCTCTGGCCGGCCCCGGCGTGACGATAATAGACCGACAGCGCCAGGAACACGCGGCCGGTGTGGTCGATGCCTGCGAGGGCGGCGTGGGCGAGGAGGTTGAGGCTCTGCTCGCCGCGATAGTCGGGATGGGAGCGCCAGCCGATGTCCGATAGCAGGCAGGCGGCGTGGCGCTGGCGCCGTTCCTCGGGTGTCTCATCGGGGCCCGGCGGGGCAAATATCTGGTCGGTCCATTTGCACAGCTCCCAGGCGTGCTCGACCGAGCGAGAGCGCAGCGCCGCGTACTCGGCGCAGAAGCTCAGGAGTGGGTCCTTGCGCCTCTCGTGCGCCGGCAGGAGGCTGAATAGTAGCCCTTCGCGGATGCCGAAGACGGAGAACACGACCTCGCGCGGCTCGACCACTTTCAGTAACTCTTCGAGCACCAGGGCGCCATAGGGGAGCACCTCGCGGCGGGCCTTGGTGATGCCCTCGATGCCCGACAACGCGCTGAGCTTCTTGGTCTTGCGCACGAACTCGCAGAACGTGATCGCCTCGTCGGTCGGGATCGTATAGCCGTGCGTCACGTGCAGCGGATAGCCCGTGTGTTCCATGTGCAGGTGGGCGAGCGCGCGCCAGCTCCCTCCCACTGCGAAGAAGGGGCGCCCCTTGCCTTCGCGCAGCCAGGGGACGCCCGCCATCGCCTGATCGACCAAAGGCTGCGCCTTGTCGATCTTGGCGCCAGTGGCATCGATGAGGCGCAGGCCGCCCACGGGAAGCGTTGTCGCCTGCTTCAGCTTGTCCTTGGCGAGGTCGATGAGCTCCAGACTGCCACCGCCGAGATCGCCCGCGATCCCGTCGGCATCCATGAAGCCCATCATGATGCCCTGGGCGACGAGCCTTGCTTCCTTTTCGCCCGAGAGGACCTCGATGCGGGTGCCGCATGCCTTCTCGGCGCGCACGATGAATTCGGGGCCGTCGGCGGCATCGCGCACGGCCGCGGTCGCGAATGCGCGCAGGTTCTTAACCTCGAGGATGCGTGCGATGGAGCGGAAGCGCACGAGCGCCTCGAGCGCCCGCTGCACGGCCTCTTCCCCGAGCCGCCCGGTGGTGGCTATCGAGCGGCCGAGCCCGCACAGCACCTTCTCGTTGAACAGGGGGGTGGGCGCGCGGACCGCGCCCTCGTAGATGACGAGGCGGACCGAGTTGGAGCCGATATCGATCACGCCGATCGGCTCGAGGTCGGTATGCGGCCGCAGCTTCTCGACCAAACGCTCCAGGCTCGTCAATCGTGGCCCCTGCTCAGTCTTTGCCAAGCGGACTGAAGCGTGGCGGGAAATTCTCCTTCAGCGCCTGCCCGCGACCCGAAAGGCTCGGGTTCGTCAGGAAGTACTGGTGCGCGTTGAAGGCTTCTTCCGCTTTGCCTGCCGTGATCCGCTCCGAGGAGCCGTCCGGCAATATCCGCCAGCTTTGCTGGTTGTCTTTGAGGTTGGCGACCATGATCTGGTTCAGGACCTGCTCGTGCACCGTCGGGTTCAGAATCGGGACCATGGCTTCGACGCGCCGGTCGAGGTTGCGCGGCATCA
>CAXMLT010000093.1:0-4961 GCA_964194245.1 uncultured Hyphomicrobium sp. | reverse complement strand
AAATAATACCGACTCGGTGCGGCTCGTCCGACCAGCAAGTGAAATCGGCGCGAACGGCTCATAAGCGCTCGCGCGTGTGCGCTCCATTGTCCAGCGGCCGAAATTTGCCGCATAAAAATGCTTCGTTTCCTTGGTGCGCGGATCGGCAACGCCCAGCTCCATGGCGAGCACCGTCGCCGTGCGCGCACCCTCGTTGGTGAGCGTCAGGGGAACCGCGATTACCTCGAAATTCGTGTTCTGGTATGGCGAAGAGTACTGGATGACGGGAGGGACGAACACGCGCACGTCCGCCTTCTTCAAAGAGGTCTCCCACAGGCTGTAGCTTGAGATAGCGAGTGCTATGGCCGAGAAGACCGCTGCCAGCCGACCACCTTCGAGTCCCACCATTCCTTGCCTCGCGACCTCGGTGGGATCGCCCGTGCGTTTACTGATCCAATCCATTGTTGCATCCCCCAAAACTCCCTCAGATCAGGGCGGTATAATTGGGCGCGGACAAGGCAGTTTGGCGCAAACGCGTCGCTCGTCTGCTCTTACGGTTGAACCGCCGATGACTGTTTATGGCCCAACGCTGACGTTGAGAGTCATCTCAGCATCCGTCCGCTAACTGGGGTGAAGCAGACGGGCAGCAGTCACGTAGAGCTTGTTTGCCTTTGACCCAAAGCTGACGTGCCCCCCTTTGATGTCAGTGCCGCGAGGGCCGACAGCGCCTTGCCTCGCTCGACGTGCGCGAGCGTAGCGCGCACGCCCTTTCTTGGCACGGCGTCTGCGGCGCGCGGCGCCGGACACTTCGCTGGTCGGTGGTTTCTTCACGCTCGATCCGAAAGCGGCGCGCGATCGCGATCTGGTCGAAACGATCCCCGTAGACGACGTCGCCTACTCGCTGCCCGACGTGCTGAGCTACTGCCTGCAGCTTGCGAAGCGCGCCGACCCCGAACTCGTTGCGCTGAGTCCGCTTACCGGCGCCGAGCTGACGCAGCCAATGCGCGTTGCCGTTGATGGCTCCGTCAGCACGCCATCAACTGCAGCACGAAGTCGGCGCTTCAATCAAAGATTGTGCGTGAGAAGTAGAACGACGACGATGATCAGGATTATGCCGATGAGACCGTTGCCACGATGACCGTAGCCGTAACCGGGGCCGCCAAAGCGCCCGCTGAAGCCGCCGAGCAGGAAGATCACGAGTATGATGACGATGATGAGCCCGAGCGACATGGAACGTCTCCCTTTGCTGGCACTAAACTTAACAATTCTGTTGGTTGCGACGTCTATAGCTAACCATCGAAAGACCGCTCACCCTATCAACGTTTCCGGGCTGTAAGGTCTCGGTCTCCGACGATTGATTGCAGGGTCGTGCCAGTGATGCCGTGATTAAGCCTTGTTAGCGCGGACCTCGTCTGGCTTTACGGCGATCAATCTTTCGATCGCCTTCGTCCTCCGATCCACCAACAGCACGTTGGGGATTTGTAGCGTCTCATTGTTCGCACCGCCGGTCCTGATAGTTAGGTCGCCTGCGCCCATGCCTAAAATGATGTCGTGGAAAAGATCCTGGCCGCGCTTCTCGAAAACGAGACCATTGGTGTCATAGCTGCGAGCTTGCCCGCCGACTAGACGCTCCTCGATCATTTGGCCCGGGCGGATGCGCCAGATGGTCAATCGATCGAACACGAAGAACGCAAGCAGCCAGACTGCAAGAAGTGTTGACGAGAACAAGAGGTAAAAGCCCATGTTCGCGCGCGCCGAGATATGGGGGATAAAGCGCAGGATGCTGTCCCACCACCCGAACCATGCGAACAGGACGACGAAGAAGGCAACTGTGACAACCGTGACGACCGAGTAGATGCCGCGAAGCTTGGTGGTGGTGAAGACGACGAGCGAAACGAGAACGGCGATGAAGAAAATCCCCGGATTGTTGCTTGGATGGATACGCTCGACGAATTCGGGCACGATCGAAACGTCGCGCCCCTGCGTGTAGCTGATCAGCGCCACTGCAAAACCTGCAAGCCAAGCTGGCCACCAGTAGAAAATATTGGAGTGGCTGATGATCTTGATCTCGGGAGTTGCCCGCGCGACCCGGGGGCCAAAGGTTTCCCTGAGGGCAGCGTTCTGTGGGATTGCGTCCTGCATCGCCATGTTCAGTTCCTTCGCATTCGGCCTTATCGCGTGGCTCAATTTGATTTGATCAGGCCCGCCCGGAGAGAACCGGGCGGGCCGTTTGTCGTTGAAGCGCAGTTGCGGTTAGTACTTACCTGGAGCCATCTTATCTGAAGGCTCGCCGGCCGCCGCGCCGCTGCTACCCGTGCCCTTGACGAGGCCGCTCCTGCAGGCGGCTGAGAACTCATTCTGGTCCAAGGAACTGTCGCCGTCGGGGTTAGCGGCCTTGAAGTCAGTAACGTAGGGCTGGGCTTGGGCCTGCGTAATGCTCTTGGCGCCACTTGGATTGGCTTGGTTCCAGAGCGTGTCGCACTCGGCCTGGCTCAGTTGCGTTCCGGCGGCATACGCGCCGAACGCTGTCGAGGCTACGATGGCCCCAGCTAGCAAAATAACCTTCATTGGAGTTTTCTCCTTGTTGGATCGGCTATTCCGATCGCGAAGAACCAACGCTGATTGTCCCGTCCGCGTTCCGTTCAACCGTTCCGAGTCTCAGTTTAAGATGAGGCTTTCCATTGCAGCCACGAGTTCCCCCTGCGCGGCCGGCTTGGAAATACGCGGAATGCCTGCACTCGCGCCGCCTACTGTGTTGAAGCCGCTGTAGATCAAGAAGGGGATGCCTCGCTCCTTGAGACGCGCATAGAGCAGCGAGCTTTCGCCGTCACCGAGGGCGTGATCCAGGATGGCACCCGACAAACCGTCGTGCTCAACGAGGATCAACGCATGGTAGAGCGTATTTGTCGTCGTCAGCGCTGCGCCGGTGCCTTCAAAGGCTTGCGTGATGTCCATAACGATAAGCGGCTCGTCCTCAACGATGAGGATTGAGCGCCCCTCGAGAGTGGGGCGTCGCATGACTGTTCCAGAGCGCGGCTAAGCGCAAGCTGCCAGAGGCAGGGCGGTCTCGTTACGTTGGACCGCGAATGTCCGAGGTGTCGATCAATCCTCACACCGCAACAAGACGAGATGATCGACCTTGGGAGGCAAAACCCGCAGAGCTGGGGCGGGCTCGGTGCTGCGTAACAAACAAGGCTTAGCACATTTCCTCGTTCACCGCGTTGCGGCATGTACTCATCGACGAACGCCGATTACGCTGAGGCGGTCGGACCGCACCTTTGAGCTCCGCAGCTCAGGTTCACTGCTCTTAGGTATTTTCCGAGTCTGCCGCCCTATCCTTGATTCGTGGGAGTCTCCTCCGAGTGGGGCTGCGTAAGCGTATCGTGTTTAGTTCATGCCCCTCGAGAAGGCCCTGCAGCCTAGCGCCGCCCCGCGCGGCTTGCGGGGTTGTGGACACAGCGCCAGTTGCCGACCATCGCGTCACTGCCTTTGCCGCCAATGGGGAGCACGCACCGTGACACATCAAAGCACTAGTGATGCCCTTGAAGCGCCGAACGGTGTCGACCGTTCCGCGCGGCGCACCGAACGCGCAGGAGTGTTTTCGATCCTGCTGGCAGTCGGGATCTTATTCGGGATTGCGTACGCGTATGCTCACTCGCCGAACCCCGGGCCATCATTTGCCCGGACTTCTCCATCTTCGGCGCCCGGCGCCCCCACGCCGCCGCCTTTCCCCGCTCAGATCCCCTAGCCAGCCAGATATCGCGCCTCACTTCCTCGTGCCGGTCGGCTTGTTGTCCCAGCTATGAGCCGCCGCGAAACTACCTCGGCATCGAGCCCGCGCCGCGCGTCCGTTTTCTTCGCGAGACGGTGCGCGCAGACTGGGTGCCGGCTCGAAACCCTACGCGCTCGTACTCGCCCTCGAATCCTGAACCCCACGATATCCGCCATCTTTAACAGCGGTTGAAAATTCACGCCCTCTGCGCAGTCGACAGCAATATTGACGGGTAGACCCGCTCACAAGCCGACAATCACCCATACCTCAGGAGACAATATCCGGACGTGGCGCGGCGCGCGACAGTGCCCAAACGATTGGCGCAGGTCGACGCCGTTCAGTCCCGAGCAAACGTCAGGCGTGACGCTGTTGATCCGGGGTTTTGCTGTCGGCGTGGGTACTTTCCGAATCTGGTGGCACCGCAGCTCACACTTTAAGCCGTGCAAACGGCTACGGATGACAAAGCGCCATCCCTCTCGGCGCCTCAGTAGTTGTCAGCGAGAATGCGGATGATTTTCACACTGACGCAGGCTGCCTTGTGGCCCTTCAAACAAATTGGATATGTCATCCATGCCCTCGGCGCCAACTGAAACGAACGTTCTTGTCGTGGAGGATGAGATGGTGTTGCGCATGCGCGCGGTCGACATCGTCGAGGATGCCGGGTTCACCGCGGTCGAGGCCGTCAACGCGGATGAAGCGCTTTCCATTCTCGAAGCACGATCAGACATTGCGCTGCTGTTCTCCGACATTCAGATGCCTGCAGCATGGATGGATTGAAACTCGCCCACGCCGTGCATGCGCGCTGGCCTTCCATCAAGATTATTCTGGTGTCGGGGCACGTCAACTTGTCCGATGCGGACAAGCCGGCCGACAGCCGCTTTTTCGGCAAGCCGCTGGTGGTGAAGCAAATGATCGCCGAACTGCAGGCGATGATCGGCACGGGCGCGCTGAAGATCGTTCCGAAGGCGGTAATACCCCTCGCGATTGAAGCGCTAGCGGAATCGAAGCCCGCGAACTTGCCCGTTCGCTCCGCGACGCAGGCGGTCCTGACCGCCGAGAATGACAGCCTTCGGCTGTTATTGGAGCAAGCCGGCATCGACGCCAAGGCCCTGCTTGCGCAGGCCGGGATCGACGCCAAGGAGCGAGAAGCCGCCGATAAACTCCAGAAGCTCATTCTCGGCGAAATGCATCATCGCATCAAGAATACGCT
>CAXMLT010000092.1:0-7069 GCA_964194245.1 uncultured Hyphomicrobium sp. | reverse complement strand
AGATGTGTATAAGAGACAGGGTTGTAATATGTGGTGACGCGCGCGATTTTGCCGTCCCGGAGGGCAAAAAACGTGCCCGCCGGCAACTTGTAGGTCTGGCCCTTGGCGGCGGGAAGGCCGCTGTCGGTCGCAAGGTAGGTGCCGTTGACGTTGAACTCGGCCGCGGCGCGCTGTCCGTCCTTGCTCACCATGACCGTGACGCCGTCGAGGTGCTCGCGGTAGTGGTGCGTCATGCGCGCGTTAAAGGCGCGGAACTTGTCCTTGCCGATGCGCCGCTCGCCCTGGTTGACGTCGTGGATGACGTCGTCGGTGAGGGAGGCAATCATGGCCTCGCTGTCGCCGGCGTTGAAGGCCTCGAAATAGCGGCGGATGAGGGCGGCCGTCTCGATCCGGGTCTTGCTTTCGGCGTCGCTCATGGTGGCTCCCGAGTAGAACTTGGCCGCGCTCCTTAGCAGGTCGAGGGGCGCCCTTCCATTGCCCTCGGCCGCGGAAAAGCGCGACAAAAGGGAGGCGGCCGCACGCGCGGGGTGCACGGCGGCCGCTCAATCGCTAGCAGGTTCGAGCCGGTACGACCGGTCTTCAGTGCTGGCTGGCCTGGCGGCGTGCGACTTCGGTCTTGGAGACCTCGCCGGCGGCCACGAGAGCGCTGATGCAACCCTTGGACAGCTTGTAGCCGACGGCCCGCATGCAGCTCCGGGTCTCGGCACTGTTGGGCGAGAACGAGCTGCAGTGGGCGAAGTAGTCGCCAGCGCAGGCAAATCGGACAGAGGCGCTGACGGCATTCGCTTGCGAGGACGGGAGAAGGGCGGTGCCGAGCACGAGGGCCCCGGCAAGAACGCCACGGAACTTGAAAACGTTAGAACGGACTGACGCAACTAGCATGTACTCGGTTCCTCTTCGATGGCCTTGCGGCCGGGGGTGCCAGGAATTTTCGAAGGGACGCATACGCGGCTGTTCCCTGGTGAACAGAAGACCCTTGGGCAACGCGCCGACGCGAGCTGGAGAGGAGTACGGGCCCGGCCCGGTGCGGTGCGATGCCTGAAGCCGGCAGCATGGCCCGTTAAGGTAACCGGGAAGTAAATGCGGGAGGTCGGGCGGGCGCCGCGGCTATGCGCGCCGCGCGCAGCTCAGTGCGCTTTCAAAGGAACCGGGGGGAAGGTTGGGCGTTCAGCCTTTGCAGGGGCGCGCTTCCACGACGGCGCTCCAGCCCTGCGCTTCCTTGGTGTAATGCGCCGAGGGACTCGCCGCAGCCCCAAAGCGCGCCCACACGGTGCCGTACTCGAAGTTCGTGAATTCGACCCACGAGCGCACGGCGGCGGCGCGGGCTCCCTCCTTCGAGCGGCCTTCGCCGGAGCCAGAGTGATAGTGATCGGCCATGCAGGTCCGGCCGCCTTCCTTGCGCAGCGTGTGCGAGTAGGCGAGGCCCGTGTCATCAGCGCCCGCGGCGGTCGCGGCGAACGAGAAGGCGGCGGCCAGAGCGAGAAGAACGGCGCGGGACATGGACATCTCCCCGGGTTTCTGTTTTGCGAAAGTCTAGCCGTGGCCCAGGGCTGCAGCAATGGCGCGGGGGCTCACCACCGGAGTTTTCCCAGCACGGCAAGGGCGCGGGGCGCAGGCGGGGTGAACAGTATTGCGACCTTCTCCGGCGAGAGCTCGCCCGAGCCCATGGTCTCGTCGCGGTGGATGCCCGAGGCGATGAAAATGGCGTCGATGCCGGCCGCTTCCGCGCCTTTGAGGTCGGTGCGGAGCGAATCCCCGATGGCGAGGATGCGGCGCCGGTCGACACTTGCGCCGCGGACCGCCTCGGCCGCTGCCTGCGCGGTGTCGTAGGCGTTAGCGTGGGGCTTGCCCGCCCAGAACACCGCCCCGTCCATACGCTCGTAGAGATCGGCGATGGCGCCGGCGCAGATGTACTGCCGCCCGCCCACGTCCACCACAAGGTCGGGGTTGGCGCAGACAAACGGCAGCCGGCGCGCCCGCGCGCGTTGGAGCATCTCGCGATAGTCTTCCGGCGTCTCGGTCGTATCGTCGTTGAGGCCGGTGCAGAGGATGGCCTCCGCCTCCTCCAGTGGGGTCGACCTGGCGGACAGCCGCTCGAACGTTGCGGCGTCGCGGTCGGTCGGTCCGATGCAGAAGAGCCGCGTATAGCCTTTCTCGGCGATGTGGCGCAGCGCGATCTCGCCGGAGGCGACGATGTCGTCCCAGGCCGCGCGCGGGACGCCTCGCGCATCCAGCATCGCGGCCACGCGCTCGCCGGGGACGGGCGCGTTGGAGACCAGGATCACGGTGCCACCGTCCCTGCGAAAGCGCAGCAGCGCTTCGCACGCATCCTCAAAGGCGCGGTGGCCGTCGTGCAGCACGCCCCACACGTCGCAGAACAGCACGTCGTAGCGAGCAAGCAGCTCGCCGGCGCGCGACAGGATGGGAGGGGGCGATCGGTGGCTCATGCGGGCGGCAGGTCCGGCAGCTCGATTGAACCGCGAGCGGCCTCCCTTACGTTCTAACGCGTGGGAAGCCAAGGAGAATGCCTATGGATACGGACAAGTGGATACGGAAGCCGAGCGAGGGGCCGCGGCGCACGCAGGGCGAGGGCGTTCCGGCCACGCGGCGCAAAGGGCCGGAGAAGGTCGAGCGTGCCGCCGATCCGCAGCGCGGCCGCGAGACGGGATTGCACCGCATGATCGACCGCAAGCCGACGGCGCGCGACCGCGAAGGGCTCTAGAGGTTTTCGCGGCACCTCGGATGACGCATACTCCGCGCTCCGCTGCGCCCGCAGCGATTCGGCAACTCGTTCCCGGCAGGATGTGATGGTGGAGCAAAGCTTCGGCGTGCCGCAGATTGCGGCCTTACTGCTGCTCCTGCAGCGAGGGCTCGAGGAGATCTACTCGGAGCGTAACACGCGCCGGCTGATCGCGGAGGGTGGCCGCGAGGCGGGGCGCGGCTACTACCCCGTCGTCGCCATCACCCACCTCGCCTGGATCGCCGCGATCTTCCTCATCATCTCGCCTGGTGCGCCGATCCTGTGGCCGCTGCTCGCGCTCTATCTTCTGCTGCAGGTCGCGCGCTACTGGGTCATCGCCACGCTCGGGCGCTACTGGACTCACCGCATCATCACGCTGGAGCGGGCGCCAATCGTGAGCGACGGCCCCTACCGCTTCGTGCGCCATCCCAACTACGCCGTGACGATCGCGGAGACGTTCCTCTTGCCACTGGTGTTCGCCGATGCCGCGGTCGCGGTGATCTTCGGCTGCGTGTGGAGCGCGGTGCTCTACTACAAGATACTGCTTGAGGACGCCGCGCTTGCCGAGCGCCGCGGCGAGGCGCCATGAAAACACTCTACCGGTCGATCGCGGGCGGGATCGGGCTCGTGGCGGTCGCGGCACAATATTGGCTGGTGACGCGGGGACCCGGCGCCGCGCCGAGCGTTCACTTCTTCAGCTTCTTTACGATTCTGACCAACCTGCTCGCGGCCGCAGCAATGCTGCTCCCAGTGGTGGCCCCGAATTCCTCCGTCGGACGTTTCCTCGACCTCCCCTCCGTGCGCACCGCGATTACCGGCTACATTGTCATCGTGGGGACGGTCTACTTCACCCTTCTGCGCAACCTCGATCATGCCACCGGGCTCCGCCTGTTGTTCGAATATGTGCTGCACTACGTGACGCCGCCGTTGTTCGTGCTCGACTGGCTGCTGTTCGTGCCCAAGGGCGAGATCGGCTGGAGGAACGGTGTCAACTCGCTTGCCTTTCCGCTCGTTTACCTCGGCTGGACGCTCGCGCACGGGGCCTATGGCGGCTGGTACCCGTATCCGTTCATCGACGTTCTCGAACTTGGCTATGGGCGCGTGCTTTTGAACACGGCGGGGCTCATCCTCGCCTTCCTGGCACTGGAGCTGTTGCTCGTCGCCATCGACCGGTTGATTAGGCAGAACCGGAGCAAAACCTCGATTTAGCCGCCGGGATTTGACCCAAGCTGTTGCGTGCGGAGTTGCCCCATGCCGTAATCGTGGCCCTGGGGGGTCCGCATGGGGGACTACGATGCGATTGCGGTTGGTGGTGGCTTAGCCGGCGCGGCGTTCGCGCTCGAGCTTGCCCGCAGCGGTGCCCGCGTTGCCGTCATCGAGCGCACGGGCGGACCATCCCTCAAAGTGTGCGGCGACTTCCTCAGCGGTGAGGCGCGGGAGCTGCTCACCTACCTCGGCATCGATACGAGCGCGCTGGGCGCCGTCGGCATTACGACCTTGCGTCTCGCCGCGGGCGAGCGGCGCGCCACCGGCACCCTGCCATTCGCGGCCTGTGGCTTGTCGCGCCTGCGCCTCGACGAGGAGATGCTGACCGCGGCCGAGGCGGCGGCGGCCGAAGTGATCCGCGGCGAGGCGGCGACGGCGCTGGAGCCGTCCGGGCAAAGCGTGCGCGTGCGCGCCGGCGGCAAGACGTATCAGGGGCGGTGCGCGGCGCTGGCGACGGGCAAGCACAATCTGCGCGGCTGGCCGCGCGGTCCCGGCTCCAAGACCGCGATGAAGATCCAGCTCTCGCTGACGCGCGCGGCGACAGAGGCGCTCGAGGGCATCGTGCAGCTCGTCAGCTACCGCGGCGGCTATATCGGGGCCTGCAACGTCGAGGACGGCGCCGCCACCATCTGCTGGCTGCTCGATGAGCCCGCGATGCAGGAGCTTGGCCCCGACTGGCGCGTGCAGCTCGACCACATCGCCCGGAAGTCCTCGGCCATCGGCGATCTACTTGCCGGCGCCCGCTTCCTCTCGGCGAAGCCGGCTGCGGTCTCCGCCATCCCCTACGGCTACATGCGCCACGCCGCCATCGCAGCGAATGTATTTCCCGTGGGTGACCAGATCGGCGTCATACATTCGTTCACCGGCGACGGCACCTCGCTGGCGCTCGCCTCCGGGATCGCGGCGGCCCGCGCGGTCCTGGCGGGGCGCAGCGCGCAAGACTTCCAGGCGGATTATCTCGCCCGCATCCGCGCGCAGTTCCTATGGGCGCGGGCGGTGGAGGCGACGTTCCGATATGCGCCGATCCGCACCTTCGGCGTCAATGCCGTGTCTGTCGCCCCCGCCATCGTCGGCCTCATCGCCAACATGACGCGCGTGCGCGGCGTCGCTGGCCTCACTGCAGAAGCCGCAACGGTCTAGCGCTCAATAGAGATCGAGCACGACGAAGTAAGCGGAGAAGCCCGGCCCGAAGGCGCCGAGCAGATAGCGGCCGCGCGCTCCTGCGCCGAAGGCTTCCTTGATGACGAACAGCGCCGTCGCCGAGGACATGTTGCCGTACTTGCGTAAGACCTCCCAGGAGTGGCGCAGGCGTTCGCGCGGCAGCTGCAGCGACTCCTCGGCGGTGAGGAGGATCTTGCTGCCGCCGGGATGCAGCAGGAAGCCGTCGAAGTCGGCGAGCGTCAGGCCGGCTCGCTCCAGGAAGGGGAACAGCGCCTCGCCGAGCTTCTCGCGCATGAGCGTCGGCAGTTCGGGGCTCAGCACGACGCCGAAGCCGTCGTTCTTGATGGCCCAGCCCATGATGTGCTCGGTGTTGGCCCAGAAGTGCTCGCCGATGGCACCGATGCGGGCGCGGCCGCGCGGGGCCCCGCGGCGCTCGCCGGCGTGACTGCGCAGGACGACACCCGCGGCGCCGTCGCCGAACAGCGCGGCGGCGACGAACATAGCGAGGCTCTGGTCCTCGGTCCGCATGCACAGCGTGCACAGGTCGACGGTGAGGAACAGCACGTTGGCACCGGGCCGCGCCTGCGCCATGCGGGCGGAGCGGGCAAGGCCGCCGACGCCGGCGCCGCAGCCCAGCCCGAACATCGGCAACCGCTCGACGTCGGGGCGGAAGGCGAGGCGGTTCATCAGGCGCGCCTCCAGGCTCGGGATGGCGAGCCCGGTGACCGTGTTGGAAACGATGACGTCGATGTCGCGCAAGCTGAGGCCGGCTTCGGCGACGGCCTGGACCGCCACCTGCTCCAGGAGGTCGAGCGCGTTCCTCTGATAGCTCTCGGTGCGCTGCTCCCAAGTATGGGGCTGCAGGTGCCACTCCATCGGCTCGATGGAATAGCGGCAATCGATGCCGGTGTTGGTGTAGAGGGCTTCCAGCCGCGCAAAGTGCGGGAAGAACGTCTGCGCCCGCAGCGCCGCGTCGTCCTGGGTGATGGTGTACTGCGGGACCGCGGTGGCGACCGAGGCGATCTCCACAGTGACGCCGGTGGCGGCGTCGCGTTCGGCTTCGAGAACGTCGGCCTTAAGCTGCATGCTGGGGCCCCCGGACCCCGTCCCGGGGCCTGAGGCCATCGTAGAGCAGGGCCCGGCGGCACGCCATGGCATCCGGGGCACACGCTTGTCGCCGTATTGTCGCGCGACCGCCGGGGGGCGTAGCTAGGCTGCCGGGTTACTTCGCCTCGATCTTGACGCCTGGGGTGTCGATGACGAATCCGTGCTTCTGGCTGTTGTAATAGAGGTAGCCGAGCACGCCGACGGCCACGATCAGAACCAGGATGAGAAGTGTCTTGGCGTCCATGGCGGCCTCCCGGGCAGCTTGTTTTGTCTCGTCGTCGAGTGCCACACCGGGGGACAGTGGGCAAGGGGCATGCGCGCCGAACCTGCGGCGGGCGAGGCTACTCTCACTGGTTTCCAGCCCCGCGCCAGCGTGCAAGGCGTGCGCAGCCGTAGCCGAGCAGCCAGGCGAGCGCGACCGGGCCAAGGGCGCGTAGGGCTACGCCGTCCCACATGTGGCTGCGGGCTTCCACCCACTGCGCGCGGTTATCGGCTCCGCAGGCCCACAGGTTGAACCCGGGCGGGGGCTGCTTCTGGAGGTCGAGGCAGTCCTTCGAATGGGATTGGAAGTAGGTTTCCTTGTTGGCGCCGGTCAGGTAGTAGGCGGACCCGATCACCCAGAAGAGCGATATGGCGACGGCGAGCGGGACCCAGCCGCCAAGATCACAGGCTGCGTTCATGAACGATGCGCTGGACCATCGTTGCATTCAATCCCATGCGTTTGGTGCCGGCTACAGGATTTGAACCTGTGACCCCCTGATTACAAATCAGGTGCTCTACCAACTGAGCTAAGCC
>CAXMLT010000091.1:0-3426 GCA_964194245.1 uncultured Hyphomicrobium sp. | reverse complement strand
ATGTGTATAAGAGACAGGTCATGCACAGTCCCGGCGATGTCCGTTTCGAACAGGTCGATGATCCGAAGATCGTGAAGCCGACCGACGCCATCCTGAAGCTTTCGGCCACCTGCATCTGCGGGTCCGACCTTTGGCCCTATCGCGGTTTGCAACCTTCCAGCGGCCCCGCGCACATGGGCCATGAGTATTGCGGTGTGGTCGTCGAGGTGGGCCGCGACGTCAGAACCGTGCGGCCCGGCCAGTTCGTCGTCGGCTCGTTCTGCATCTCGGATAACACCTGCCCGCATTGTGCGTACGGGTTCCAATCCTCATGCGTGCAGCGCGAGTTCATGTCTGGCGCGCAGGCCCCCTACGCCCGAGTACCGTTGGCGGATGGAACGCTCGTCGCGACGGCGGAGATGCCGGCCGACGATCTCATTCCCCACCTCCTTGCGACTTCGGACGTGCTCGGCACCGGCTGGTACGCCGCCGACGCTGCGGGCGTCGGCAAGGGATCGACGGTCGTCGTCGTGGGCGACGGTGCTGTCGGGCTCATGGGCGTGCTCTCGGCGAAGGAGATGGGCGCCGAGCGCATAATCGCAATGAGCCGGCACAAGGACCGGCAGGCTCTTGCGACCGGCTTTGGAGCAACCGACATCGTCGCGGAGCGCGGCGAAGAGGGCGTCGCGCGCATCAACGAGCTCACGCGCGGCGTCGGAGCGGATGCGGTGCTCGAGTGTGTGGGCACGCAAGAGGCCATGTCGCAGGCGATCGATTGCTGCCGTCCCGGCGGCTCGATCGGCTACGTCGGCGTTCCGCATGGTGTGACACTTGAGGGCCAAGCGATGTTCTTCGCGCAGCGGCGCATGTTGGGAGGTCCGGCGACGGTGCGCCGCTTCCTGCCTGATCTGATCGACCGCGTGCTGACTGGCAAGATTGAGCCCGGCAAGGTCTTCGACCTCACCCTACCGCTTGCTGAAGTGGCAGAGGGATACCGGGCCATGGATGACCGGCTCGCCATCAAAACGCTGCTGACCGTTTAAGGAGCGGAGCGTGATCAATGAATCCGATTTACGATTTTAAAGAGCAGGTGGCACTCGTCACCGGTGCAGGCAAAGGCATCGGCCTGGCCACCGCGCGTATGTTCGCGCAAAGCGGAGCTTCAGTCGTGCTGGCCGATATCGACGGCGAACTCGCCAACAGCGAGGCCGCGCGCATCATCAGAGATGGAGGTGCCGCCATTGCAATAGCCTGCGATGTGGCCGACGAGGCGCAGGTCGCCGCCATGATCGATCGGGCGGTCTCGGAGTACGGACGGCTTGACATGGCCTTCAACAACGCCGGCATCCAAGTGCCGCCGTCGAACGCGGCCGATGAGCCAATCGAGAGCTTCGAGCGCGTAACAGCCGTAAACCAGCGGGGCGTCTGGGCGTGCATGAAGCATGAGCTACGCGTCATGCGCAAGCAAGGCAGCGGCGCGATCGTCAATTGCTCGTCGATCGGCGGCCTGATCGGACTTCCTGAGCGGGCTGCCTATCATGGAACCAAACACGCCGTGCTGGGCATGACCAAGAGCGCCGCCGTCGAGTACGCCCCGCGCGGCATTCGCGTCAACGCGGTCTGCCCCGGCACCATCGACACCCCGATGGTCGCCGACATGCTCGAAGGCCAGGCGGATGCGATGGGCGAAATCATGAAGCAACAGTCGATTGGCCGTCTCGGCCGCGCGGACGAGGTCGCTGCCGCTGTGCTGTGGCTGTGCAGCCCAGGCGCCAGCTTCGTCATCGGTGTCGGCTTGCCGGTCGATGGCGGGTTCACGGCACATTGAATGGATCGAGACGGCCGGGCGCCGACGCCCAAAGTCTACGCACAAGGAGAGGAGAGAGTTATGGCTGAAGTCCCCACCAATGCCCGCAAGCTGTTCGGCGACATCGCGCCGCCCTTCGCCGAGTACACGGATAAGGTGCTGTTTGGAGATGTTTGGGAGCGAACCGAACTCTCGCCTCGAGATCGCAGCCTCGTCACCGTCGCGTGCCTCATTTCGCTCTACCGCACCAACGAGCTGCCCTTTCACCTCAAGAAGGCCCTGGAAAACGGCCTCACGCACCAAGAGCTGATCGAAGTGATTACGCACCTTGCTTTCTACTCCGGCTGGCCGACGGCAAGTTCGGCTGTCGGGATCGCGCGACAGGTCTTCAGCGAAACCAAAGTTTGAGGAGATGACGATGCAAAAGCGCAAGCTCGGCAATAGCAACTTGGAAGTTTCGGCCATCGGCTTTGGCTGCATGGGCATCAATTTCAGCTATGGTCATGCGCTCAGCAACAAGGAGGGGATTGCTCTCGTCCGTGCCGCTGTGGAGCGCGGGGTCACGTTCTTCGACACTGCGGAAGTCTATGGACCGCTCACCAACGAAGAAATCGTCGGCGAGGCACTGGCGCCGTTCCGTGGCAAAGTGGTAATCGCGACGAAATTTGGTTTCAAGCCTGCGTCGAACGGTGAACAGAGATGGACCGAACTAGACAGCCGTCCCCAGCATATCAAAAGCGTTGCTGACGCGTCGCTTAAACGCCTTCGCGTCGATCGCCTCGATCTCTTCTATCAGCATCGTGTCGATCCGAACGTGCCGATCGAGGACGTCGCGGGCGCTGTGAAGGACCTCATTCAGGCTGGAAAAGTGAAGAATTTTGGATTGTCCGAACCCGGCGCGCAAACGATCCGCCGTGCACATGCCGTGCAGCCGATCACGGCAATTCAGAACGAATATTCACTATGGACGCGGACCCCCGAGACGAACGGCGTGCTGCAGGCTTGCGAAGAGCTTGGCATTGGGTTCGTTCCCTATAGTCCGCTCGGAAAGGGCTTCCTGACCGGCGCCATGAGCAAGGACACCAAGCTTGAGAACGGCGACTTCCGCGCGATGCTGCCGCGATTCACTTCCCATGCGATGACCGCGAACCAGGCGTTGGTCGATCTGTTGAAGACGACCGCAGATCGCAAGGGCGCGACGCCGGCACAGGTCGCGCTCGCTTGGCTGCTCGCGAAGAAGCCCTGGATTGTGCCGATACCCGGCACCACGAAGCTGCATCGGCTCGAAGAGAACCTGGGTGCGGCGAACGTCGAGCTTACGGCGACCGATGTCGCCGAGATCGAGCAGGCAGCCGCCAAAATCGCGATCGAAGGTGAGCGTTACCCCGAGCAGCTCATGGCCATGACAGGCCGTTGAGCACCCGTGCAGCCAGCGAACTTCCCCGAAACAATTCCGCTTCTGGCCCTTCTCGGACAGTTCGGGCCGAGTCCAAATCGTCCGCGTTTAGGGGTAAAGCGGACGCGCAGCGAACATGCTCGGAACTTCCGTGTTTGACCCATTGCTGACCTGCCGAAGACAATAGATCAGTACACAGCCTATTGGGAGGAACCTGGGTCGCGTCCGTCAAGATGGTGTAATT
>CAXMLT010000090.1:0-1669 GCA_964194245.1 uncultured Hyphomicrobium sp. | reverse complement strand
GTACAAAGCACGCAATCACGCTGCCGACGACGCCTCTGGTGTACTCGAATGTCTCAGTTGAATGCGTGTGCATATCAAACATGGCCATCTCCTGTGATGACCTTCAACTCCGGCGAGTCTTAAGCGTTCCAGTTGCTTGACCCTCTCACGTCGGTCACGCCTCCGAGCGCATGAAGTGCTCAGCTTGCGGATCGAGGAAAGTCAGCACGGCACCGCAGCTTTACCCGGGCGGGATCGAGAAGAAGCGAAACCGACCATGAGTGCGAAGCCGGGTGGAGAGCCCAACGGCCGCTTCACGAACGACGTGAGCCGAGGCCCATAACGCAAGGCCAGTGACGTAGAAGATAAGGAAGATAGTACCGCCGACATTAAACACAGCCTCGCTCTCCCACAGGCGGTCGCCCACGGAGCGAGGATCGTTTGTGTCAATGCCTTGCTGCGTTCTGATGAGGGTCACCGCCAGTGAAAGTTCTCCGCTGTCAACCCCAATGCTCAGCTAAGGTTCCTTGTGGGCCCGAGGAAAGTCAGACGGGGGCGAACTCTGTCCGGGAGGCATCTTGGCCTGCGAGCGAGGCGGCCAAAGCCCACCGCTACATCACGAGCTTCATCATCGACAAGCGCAAAAGTAGTGATGCTTGACGCGCATCGACGGGCAGACGCTAAACCTGCCTCTCGCCTGAGGTCAAGGCTGCCCCGTGTAGCCCTTCACTCCCTTGGGTTCGTCGGGGCAGCAGGGGCGGACGCGCCGTTCCTCCGGTCCGCCCCACTGTTGTTTGGCGAACGGCTGACCCGTTGAATGCGCGTCCATCGCGCAACGAAGGTCGGAGACACGAGCGCCCAAGGAGCGCCGGGGCTGGCCCCGCTCTCACAGACGAGGCTGGCCCGCTTGCTTTAGTTGGGATGCTGCATCTGAAAAACGGCGTGCCCTCGGATTGCGGTCCAGTCGCCTGCATGCTCGTCAACAAGTGCGAGAAGAAGCACCGCCAAATGATCGCGCCGTCCCTTGTCGGCCACGCTCAAGCCTAACTCGATGCACGCTTGATCAAAGGCGAGTTTCAATGCACTGAGCTCATCGTCGGAAAGAACTTCTGCGGACATGGTACCCCTCCTTACAGGCGGGAGCCCACGCATCGCTCAGCCGTCAGCGCCTACTGTCGCTCCTGACAATCTCACAATTATACACCCCCATAGTGCTGGCCGCAAAGACGCAACTCCCTTTTTGGCGTCAAGTGCCCCCTCGTTCGTCCGATATCGAACAAAACTGGCTCGGCTTTGCGCGGTTCCGCACAATCGGGTTGCACGGTATTGCTCGGGCGTGAACCTGCCTCGCCGGTCAACCGTCGGGTGGCGGTACCGTAGCTAAGACTTGGCCGCTCTCGTCCGTAATTTCGAAGCGACAACCGTGCCGCGCGTACCCTGGTACAACTTCGTCTCGGAGGTATTCGATCCGCGCGAGTTTGGCATCCGCCAGGAAACAACTTGAGCAGGGTTTGAGGTGCGACAATAAAAACCCCGCCACCGCTGACGGGGTAGTTTGGTGATGGTCAGAGGCCATCATCAAGGAGGGGTGAATCACTTCGAGCCGCCGCCGCTCTTGAGCTGCTGTTGTGGTGCGAGAGCAGACGCCGCGACGTCGAAGCTCAGGCGATCAACGATAAAAGTAATATAG
>CAXMLT010000089.1:0-6554 GCA_964194245.1 uncultured Hyphomicrobium sp. | reverse complement strand
GCTCGGAGAGATCCGGGCGGGCCGTTGGCATTTAGACCCACCCCGCCAATCAAAGGCAGACCGCTAAACGCCTCATTAACCGACTCAGCTGAGCATGATCCCAAGAGGAGAACCTCTATGGGAAGCGAACAGCAAACGGATCTCGGGCTGGTGGCGAAATTGGCCTCGCAGGGCCTCTTTGCTCCCAGATCATTGTCCCCGGACGAAATCCGCGCCGTCTGCGCAGTAGCATTGATGCATGTTCCCGATCATCGGCAAGTCGCGATGGTCGCGGAGCGCCCGCGCTACGAGCAGATCGACATGGCCTTAGCGCTGGTACGGTGCAACGATGCCGCTGCGTGACCGATGAAGCATACCGTCAAATTCTGGGACACGTCGCGCGCCTCGCCGATACCAGTGGCGATTGATTTCCTTTTCGCAGAAACGCTTTCCGATGCAGTACGCGAAGCGGCCAAACGACTTCATATTCTGAAGAATAAGTACCCCGGCAGGGTGGCTTACGCCATTGAAGATGAGGCGGGCCACGTCTGTCGAGCGTGGTGAAGTTTAGCCAACCAAAAAGCGCGCTAATCTTCTATTGCTAGTGACCGCCGTCTCTGCGCGACGTACTGGTCCGCCTTCTGCAAGCGCCTTCGGTCGCTGCGCGTGAGCCGCTGCCCATTCGTTTCCCAATCGGGTCGCGCGCGCGCCTTCGGTTTGAGGCCACGCATTGCGCGAGGGAACGCAATGATCTGCGCACTTACAAGGCCAGGAGCCGGTGTCCGAGAGTCGCGTCGTAGCCAAAGACGCGCGCCAATCCACAAGGCCGGCACGACGATGGCCGCATTCGCATAGGCTAAGAGGAATAGCTTCATAGCGGCGCTCCCTGCACGGAACGCCGCGGAAATCCGAACCACTGCCAAGCATTTTTTCCCGTTTACGCTGACCCGTCACCATTTGAAGATCATGCAGGAGGCCGAGCGCGCGTAACAGGTAAGATGCGCGACGATAAGGGGATTTGATCCCTCCTTGCGTCCCCCAGGCCGACCCATGTTGCGGGTACGGTGTGTTAACGTTAAGGCCATTCCGGCCGCCGTGCTCATTGCAGCTTCTACGCTTCGTCGAAGTCGAGGCCGGCGACATCCGCATGACGCTGGCTGGTAAGAAATTTGCAGGTGCCGACGTCGATACGCGCAAGAAAATGTTCGGCCAGCATCTGTCCGCATACGTGCCACTCGCCGCGCGCGTCCGCCGCGTTCTCGACGAGCGCGCCAATCATCAGGCGCCGACGCAGCGGTTCATGCAGGAGCTCGAAGACTACATGAGCGACGAAGCGGCCGAGACGACGTTGCGCACCGTGACCAATTGGGGCCGTTACGGAGAGCTGTTCGCCTACGACGAGACGGCGCAAATCTTCAGTCTCGAGAACCCCCAATGAGAATGACGATGCGCACGGCACCGCTATTCCCGCGATTGGGCCCGTTGTCGGCCATCTTACTGGCGTGTGTTGTCTCGCTGTCCTCGGTATCCGTTCTGCACTCGGACGACGCTGTGGACACGGCATTGCTTGTGTCTGTCGACGTCTCAAATTCCGTCGATGAGCATCGCTACCGGCTGCAGATGGAAGGCATCGCGGCCGCTCTTGAAGACTCCGCCGTCATGGATGCCATTCTCAATGGTCCACGCAGCGCAATCCTTTTTTCGCTGGTCGAGTGGTCCGACCGGCCGAAGGTCGCAATTCCGTGGACCAAGATCGCGACCAAGGCCGAGGCCAACACGATCGCCGCGGCAATCCGCAAGCTGCCGCGTAACGAGGGAGAGTTCACGTGCATGGCCAATATGCTGCGCTTCGTGTCCGACAAAATCGTTACGCAGATCCCCGCCCAGGCGACAAAGGTCGTGATCGATGTCTCCGGCGACGGTGTGGACAATTGCAATGGCAAGGAGACAACTGACGTGGTGCGCGATGAGCTCGTGGCGTATGGCGCCGTAATCAACGGCCTTCCTATCATCGAGCGCGCGCCGACCGCGAACGCGCCAGCAGTACTCCCCGACACGAGCAGGAGCGACGACCTTGAATCGTGGTATCGAAACCACGTGATGGGTGGCGCTGGTGCCTTCGTCCTGCCGGCCTACGGTTATGAGGATTTCGGCCGAGCCATGCGTCAGAAGTTTGTCGTTGAGGTCAGCGGGCTCGCTCGCTGGTACGCAGTTGCGCGCAACGAGCCCATATCCTTGGCCGATGGCCTTTAAGGAGGCCGTGCACCACTCGCTGCGGCTGATTAGAGCTGGTTCGGATCCCTAGGTGAGTGGACATCGTCGAGGTCCGCTGATGGCCCATTGCAGCCGTCCGCGAACTTCGCTCGCACGTCCGCTGATGGGAGATAAGCTGACTCAGTCAACTGGCAGTCCCGAAGTCAGCCTTTGACCCAAAGCGGACTCGATGGTTCTGTTTGAGCAAACATCGCGCGCGCGGCTCCCTCCAGCGACAACAGTATGCAAAGATGCGAAAATCTAACCAAACAAATGGGTGACGCATGTTGAGCGTGCTCCGTGCGTCTTTGCTGGCTGCCGGAGTCCTTGGCCTCATCTCTCAAGCCCAAGCGGAGGATGCCCCGGCCGATACGACAACGTTCGTCTCCATGTGCACTACTGATTTTTAGGTCTGCCGTGTGGAGGTGGTGGACGTCAGCAATTATAATCTGGTCGAAATGATGGGAGGGAAGCATGGCTGCACGTTTCCGCATCCAACAGCCAAGTCTCGCGTGGATTCCGTTCCGGCTACAAATGCGATCATAGATTGGCGAATCGGTCGCGCGGGTAACGACTTCGTACCCGGCACGATTGCGCAGCGACGTAACGTTCCGAAAATTAATGCGAAACCCATATAGTTGCGGGGCCCAGCCAAGTGTGCGAGTTTCAGCGTGTGAAAAAGCGTCGGCTCCATCGCTGGTCTTTGGTCCTCGGTATGGTCGCCATGCTCGGGTCGCTCGTTACCATGCCGATGACGACGTCTATTGCTCTAGCCATGACCGGTCCCACGACAGCGGCTGTGGCCGACCAAATGCCGTGTCACAAACCGGCTAAGCCGTGCCCCAATTGCCCGCAGAAGGTTTGCCCCAATATGGGGTCCTGCCTCGTCAATTGCTTCCAGCCACTCTCATCGCCGGTGGCCGAGGTATTTAGCCAGGGCTTGGTTGTGAATTCGCGGGTGCTGGCAGCACCGTCACAAATCGTCTTGGGGTCTCTAACCCCGCCCCTCCTCCGACCTCCCAGCGTCTGAACCCCGCCCGCAGGGCGTGAGCGCGGCCGCGGCTGATGCCGTGGCCTATGCGTGCGTTGGCCATGGTGGCCAGCGCGTGGGTTCGCGACAACAGGAGGACTGACAACATGCAACGCAAATCCCGACGTGCAGCTGCCATCGGCGCCGCGCTGCTCGTGGCTACGGCGACGACCGCCCTGGCCGATATCAAGGATTACGAGTTCCAACTCGTCGGTAAGGAGGTCAAACAGGGCGACGCGACCATCGCGGTCAAGCTTGTTCACAAACCCTCCGGCCGGACCATTCCCGACGCGGTGATCTTTGCCAAACGCATCGACATGGGGCCTGAAGCCATGGCGTCGATGACCGCGCCGATCGAGCCGCTGCCGTCTACCGAACCTGGCGTCTACCGGTTCAAGACCAACCTCGGGATGGCGGGAAACTGGGCCTTGTCACTCGGCGCCAAGGTGCAAGGCGAGACCGGCACAATCGAGAACCAGCTCATCCTCAAGGCAACACAATGAGCACGCTGCCTAAAGGGATGGTGACCGCTGCAGCCGTCGTGGCCGCGGCAGGAGCCGGGCTGTGGGCCGGACAGGTCGGACTCGTCAAGCTTCCGATCGTCGGCACCACGGGAATGGCGAGCATGACGTCGCCGGCGGGCACCGGACCGGTCGTCTATTACCGCGATCCGGACGGAAAACCGCTCTATTCGCTGACGCCGAAGACGACCGACAGCGGGCGCCCGTACGTGGAGGTGCATGCGAGCGAGGATATCCGCTTCGACACGCCGAAGGCTGTCGCCCGCGCAACGGGCGCAGATCAAGGCGAGCGCAAGCCGATCTACTACCGCAATCCCATGGGGCTGCCCGACACCTCGCCGGTGCCGAAGAAGGACTCGATGGGGATGGACTACATTCCCGTCTACGAGGGCGAGCAGAACGATGGCAACACGATCACGGTCTCGCCCGGCAAGATCCAACGCACCGGCGTAAAGACCGAGGCAATCGCCAAGCGCGCGATTAGCCGCAACATCCACGCTCCGGGCGTCGTCGCTATTGACGAGCGCCGCATCACCGTCGTCGCCCCCCGTTTCGACGGCTTCATCGACAAGGTCGGCCCGGTCACCAGCGGTACCCACGTCAGGAAGGGCGAACCGCTGATGACGGTATTCGGCCAAGAGCTCCTCAACCAGGCGGCGAGGCTCCTCGTTGAGGGTTACTCCGGGCCGAGCGGCGACGCCGGAGGCACGTCTTCTCGATTGAAGGACAACCTTTCGGGCGTGATCGGCGCGCGCAGGCGCCTGCTCAACTTCGGTGTTCCAGAGGAGTTCATCGAACAGGTTCAACGAGACAGGAAGGTCCCCGATACCATCAGTTGGCCGGCGCCGCAGGACGGTGTGGTGCTAGAGCGCAATGCTGTAAACGGCCAGGGCTTCAAGGCGGGCGATGTTCTGTTCCGCATCGCTGATCACTCGGTGGTTTGGGTGATGGCCGATGTCGCCGAGGGAGACATCGGCGCGCTGAAGGCGGGCCAGTCGGTCAAGGTGACTACCCGCGCCCATCCGGGCCGCGTCTTCAACGGCACCGTCTCGGTGGTCTACCCGCACCTGATGAAGGAAACTCGCACCGTGCGCGTACGCATCGAGCTGCCTAACCCGGATCTGGCGCTGCTGCCGGACATGTACACGGAAGTAGACATCGCGACGGGCTCGGACGAGCCGGTCATCGCCGTGCCGGAGAGCGCGGTCATCGACAGCGGCGCGCGGCAGGTGGTCATCGTCGACCAAGGCGACGGTCGCTTCGAACCGCGCGAGGTCAAGCTCGGCCGCAAGGGAGACGGCTACGTTGAAGTGACGAGCGGCGTACAGTACGGCGAGAGCGTCGTGGTCAACGGCAACTTCCTCATTGATGCGGAAAGCAATCTGCAGGCCGCCTTGAAGGGGCTGGGCGCCCCCCGGGCAGAGGAGGCACATCAATGATCGCCCGCCTCATCGGCTGGTCGGCCCGCAACCTGATGCTGGTGTTCATGGCGACGGCGTTTGCGGTCGTGGCAGGTGTGTGGGCGCTGACCCATCTGCCCCTCGATGCGATCCCCGACCTCTCGGATACGCAGGTCATCGTCTACACGGAGTTCCCCGGGCAGGCGCCGCAAGTCGTCGAGGATCAGGTCACCTATCCGCTTACCACCTCGATGCTGACAGTGCCGCGCTCGAAGGTCGTGCGCGGGTTCTCGTTCTTCGGCGTGTCGTTCGTCTACGTTATTTTCGAGGACGGCACGGACATCTACTGGGCGCGCAGCCGCGTGCTCGAGTATCTCAACGCCGCGTCAAAGCGCTTGCCCGCCGGAGTGACGCCCACCTTGGGCCCCGATGCGAGCGGCGTTGGCTGGGTCTACCAGTACGCAGTGCTAGGGAAGAACAAGTCGCTGGCTGATTTGCGCTCGCTGCAGGACTGGGAAATCCGTTTCGGACTTTCGAAGGCCGAAGGCGTTGCGGAGGTGGCCAGCGTTGGCGGTTTCGTCAAACAGTACAATGTCGTCATCGATCCGGGCCGCATGCGGGCGCTCGGCATTACACTCGAAAAAGTGCGCGACGCGATCCGTGCCAGCAACATGGATGTCGGCGGCCGAACGCTCGAGCTTGCCGAGCACGAGTTCATGGTGCGCGGCCGTGGCTACATCAAGAGCGTCAACGACCTGGAACGTATCGTCGTCAAGGTGGACGGCGGGACGCCTGTCCTCCTCAAGGACATTGCAAGGGTGGAGCTCGGCCCAGATGAGCGGCGTGGCATTGCCGAGCTCAACGGTGAAGGCGAAGTGGCCAGCGGCATCGCCCTGCAGCGCTTCGGCGCCAACGCGCTCAATGTCATCACCAACATCAAGGCCCGGCTCGCCGAGATCACCCCGTCCCTGCCCAAGGGCGTGGAAGTGGTGTCGGTCTATGACCGCTCCGAGCTGATCTATCGCGCCATCGACACTCTGCGCCGCACGCTGCTCGAGGAAAGCCTGGTGGTCGCGCTGGTGTGCATCGTGTTCCTCCTGCATGTGCGCAGTGCCCTGGTCGCTATCATCATGCTGCCCGTTGGCGTGCTGATGTCGTTCCTGGCGATGAAACTGCTGGGCCTTGGATCCAACATCATGAGCCTGGGCGGCATCGCCATCGCCATCGGCGCCATGATCGATGCGGCCATAGTCATGATCGAGAACGCCCACAAACATCTGGAGCGCGCCCGGCCCGGCAAGGCCCGCCTTGAAATCTTGATCGAAGCCGCCTCCGAGGTCGGCCCGGCGCTGTTCTTCTCGCTGCTCATCA
>CAXMLT010000088.1:0-2301 GCA_964194245.1 uncultured Hyphomicrobium sp. | reverse complement strand
ATGTGTATAAGAGACAGCATCCAGACTCTGTTTCTGCAGATAGCCAGCATCGACAAGCTGCCGCTGGTCGCCGAGGGACAGCAGCCGATCGCGCGGGCCCAGCTTGCCGTTACGGGTGGCAACGACAGTCAGATCCAGAGCCTCGAAATCTCAGTGATGCTCGATGTCACGGGTTCGATGGCAGGGCAAAAGCTGCAGGACCTCAAGGACTCCGCCAGCGACCTCATCAACATCGTGCTTTTGAACGGCCAGAACAATTTAGCCGTCAAGGTGGGAATCGTACCGTTCTCGGAGGACATCCGGCTCCCGAATACGGCTGCGCTCAACAAGGCTCGCGGCACCTCCAACCTGCCGTTGACCAAGTCCATTACGACCGGTTCCGGCCGGTCCCAAAAGACGACCAAGTATTATCTCTTGGATTGCGTGGTAGAGCGCACCGGTAACGAGAAGTACTCGGACGCAGCGCCCGCCTCGGGCCAGTACGTCATGGCGCACTACACCACGTCGTCTTCCGGCGGCAAGGGCGTGTGCACCGTCCCGAGCTCCGCCGCGATTGCACCGTTGACCAGCGACAAGAACTCACTCCTTACGATCGTATCGAACCTGAAGGCAGCAGGCGGCACCGCCGGCCACCTAGGCACGGCTTGGGCTTGGTACCTATTGTCGCCGAACTGGGCGTCCCTTTGGCCATCGCGCACGCCCGCGCCTTACGGCACTGAAACCGTACAGAAGATCGCGATCCTGATGACCGATGGCGAGTACAACACGCAGTACGACTCGAACGGCATCTCGGTGAACCAGAACAGCTATCCCAGCTGCTCGAGCGCCGCGAACGGCTGCTCGACGACGCAGGCGCGCGCGCTGTGCGCGGCCATGAAGCAGCAGGGCATCAAAATCTACACCATCGGGTTCGACTTGGGAGGCAATCAGACCGCCGTCGATACTCTGACCCAGTGCGCGACCACACCGGCCAAGCCGACGGACCCGGTCCAATTCTACAATGTGACTAGCGGAGTGCAGCTGAAGCAAGCGTTCCGCGACATCGCGCTGAAGCTCACCTCACTGCACCTCTCAATGTAGTGAGCTTCCGCTCGTGTGCCATCGTCATGAGGGACTTTGGTGAGGAGGAGGTATCTGATGAGCGCCAAGACCCCCCAGCGAATGCGCCCACGGACGTTTCAAATCCCGCAGCCGGACCTGGACGTACCAAGCATTGGGAACGCCAAGACGGTGAGGGCGATGCTGATCTATTCCGGTCTCGTCGTCGTGGCTGCCGTCAGCCTCAGCTTCTTCGCGGTAGTCGAAGATCGATCTGTCTACGCGGACCCGCTCATCAGCTTTGTCAAGAAACTGGTCGAGTAATGCGCGCACTTGTGGTTGTCGTTGTGGTCTTCGGTGTTCTCGCCTTCGATCTGACGAGCAACCAGGGTAGATGGCTCGCTGCCGCCCAAGATTTCGAGCGCGTAGTTCTGCGTGGAGCTGGGTATTAAAAGGAGCGGCGGTCATGTCCGAAAGACTAAAGCGCTTGCACGAACTGGACCTGCAGATTGCCGAAAGTCGCGCGCGTATCATTCAGCAGAAGCAATACATCGCGGAGCTTATGAGAAACGATTGCAACGCGGCTGCCAGCAAAGCTCTTTTGAGCGAGGAAGAGTGCCTCCTACGTTTGATGACAGCACAGCGAACGCTCGTGGAGCGGTCGCTCAGGGCCTGAATCCTTGACAATCGATGGCCTTTCAAATCGTCGATGCCTCGAAGGAGCCGATAGGAGTTTGATCTGAGTGGGACTGCAAAATGGCCGGTGCGCGTTGGCGCAGTCGGGCGGCAGTTCGTTGAAGACCCGGCACCAAGCTTCCGCCAGCGCCAGCGTCTCGAACTGAGTGAGCGGCCGGCCCCGAAGGTTCTTTCCTGCCTCCCACATTGCAATCAGGTCGTGAGGCGTGGCGTCATCGCAGTGGGAACACGCACCGGCCGTGCGGGAGGCATCCTTGGCTTGCCACACCCAAACGTTTGCGAGCGTCTTGGCGTCCTCGAGCTTGCCCATTGCTCAGGGATGACTGATTTGCATAGGGACTGGGAAGGTGCACTTGGGCACTTGCCAGCTCGGCAGACGTGACCTAAGACGCAGCCTCGCCCCGAAACCGCGGTCCAACGGGCAGGCTGGAATTGGGGGTTTGCGGGTTAGTTTAGTCATTCCAAAGTCGTTGGGCGCTCATGGCTCGATCGGAAATGGCAAAAAACCCCGCAAACACTGGGTTACGGAGAGGTGGCTGAGTGGCTGAAAGCACCGCACTCGAAATG
>CAXMLT010000087.1:0-1583 GCA_964194245.1 uncultured Hyphomicrobium sp. | reverse complement strand
GAGATGTGTATAAGAGCCAGCCGTCGGCGAGCGGGGCGTCCCCGGCTTCCCCTGCCGCAGGGCGTAGAGAAGCTTCTCAAACAGCTCGGGGTTGAGGTCCTCGAACGTATCCTTGCCGATCTGCACGACAGGGGCGTTGGAGCAGCACCCCAGGCACTCGACCTCCTCCCAGGAGAAGCGGCCGTCCTGCGAGAGCTCGTGCGGGTGCTCGGCGATGCGCTCCTTGCAGATCTCGATCAGCGCCTCGGAGCCGCGCAGCATGCACGGGGTCGTGCCGCATACCCATAGGTGGGCGGTCTTGCCGACGGGGGCAAGCTGGAACATCGTGTAGAAGGTCGCGATCTCGAGCGCGCGGATGTAGGCCATGCCCAGCATATCGGCTATGGCGCGGATGGCGGGCTCGGTGACCCAGCCCTCCTGCTCCTGGGCGCGCCACAGCAGCGCCAGGACGGCGGAAGCTTCCTTGCCCGGCGGATACTTGGCCATCTCGCGCTTCGCCCACGCGAGGTTCTCGGCCAAGAAGGCGAAGCTGACGGGCTGCTCGGGGTTCAGGCGGCGGACGGCCAAGGCTCACAACCTCAGGGTAGCGCGGCGAACCTAAGGCGGCGCCGAGCAGCCTTGCTCCAACGCCAGTGTCGCCGATTTTGACGCAGCGCACAATCACTCGTTCACTACGTCGATTGAGGCCGCAAAGCAAGCTCCTGACGGCCACACGCGCCTCGATGCGCGTTGACAAAAATCAGGGGCGTCAGAGGCCCAAGGCGCGCAGCGGCTAGGCGATGAGCAGCAGCGCGGCGGCCAGGGGCGCCAGCAGTAGAGCGGATTGCGCGCCGACGCGCAGGGAGCCGCTCCAGAAGACGGCCAGCGCTACACCAAAGATCAGGACGACGAGGCCGCCGTGCAAGACCCCCAGGGCCAACGCGAAGGCGAGGCCGGCGGCCGCGGCGAGGATGCCGAGGATCAGCGTCAGGGCGAAATAGGTGATCGACCACCATACCGAAAGCTACCCGGCCTCAGCGCGCGCCTTCAGCGCCTCGTTCATGCTTCGAAATCCGAGTTCCGTTGCCTTGAGGATGCTACCGACAAACGGCACGAGCAAGCCGGAGAAATTCTCCGATTGGCGAAACAGCGTCCCGCCGGCTGTGTCGTCAAGGGTGAAACGGTGCTCTCCGACGAACAGAATCGGCAGCGTGCCGCGCCACACGAAACTACGCTCGTGCTCGACCTCGACGACGCGCGGGCGAAACTTGCTGGCCGTGTGGCCCGGGGGCTGAATGAGGACATCCAGCGCCTCGCCGACGCGGGCGACGCCCTCGATGCTGCGTATGAACGGGTTCCACTCAGGATAGCGTGCGAAGTCCTGCAGGACCGCCCAAACCCGCGACCCCGCTGCTGCGATGGTGATTGATGTCTCGATGGACCGCGCCAAACGGACCCCTTACCGGTCGATTTCGCCGAACACGATGTCAATCGAGCCGAGGATCGCCGACACATCGGCAAGCATGTGCTTCTTGGTCAGGAAATCCATCGCCTGCAGGTGCGGGAATCCCGGCGCGCGTATCTTGCAGCGGTAGGGCTTGTTG
>CAXMLT010000086.1:0-5338 GCA_964194245.1 uncultured Hyphomicrobium sp. | reverse complement strand
GCGCGCGATCGCGGGGCTCTACGGCGGGCGCCCCGGACTCGTCGGCGGCTTACGCCTTGCGCGCCTCGTCATCGGCCACATCATCGCTACGGGTGGCGTCGCGCTTACCGACGATCTTTTGGGTCAGTTCCTAGGTCAGGACCTGTTGCGCCGTCTATCCCGGCGGCTCGGCGAGGGTGCGTTCAACGGTGCGCTGACGGCCCGCATCGGTGCGGCCGCGGTCGAGGTGTGCCGGCCCCTGCCGTTCATTGCCGCGCCACCGATCCGGGCGCGCGACATGCTGGCGGAAGCCTTCCGCCGCGCCGGCACGACCACGACGGGCGGCGCACCCCTGGCCGATTAAGCCGCGCGCGAGATCCCGCCGACGCCGTCGGGATCGAGGTCTTCGGGCTGGTTCGCCTCGTTCTGCGTGCGTGCGGCCCACTCGCCGCTCGCGCGGTTGGCGCTCTCGATGATGGCGGGCGGGCTGCGCGCCTCGCGCGTTGACAAGAGCGCTCTGGCGACGAACCCGGCAGGCCGCGAAGTGATCCAGCTCAAGGGCGCCGACAGGATGAGGCCGACGATCACCGGCGCCATCCACGCCATGACCTGCAGAGATGCTTCCGAGCAGACGAACGCGAGCAGAACACCGATCGTCGTATGGCGCCAATGGAAGCGCAGCGCGTCGGAAAAGCTCATGCTGATGCCGTTGCGCGTCTGCGGGCGCCAGCCGGAGTCGCGGCCGAGCAGCACCTGGAATACGGCCACCGTCTGCGTGACCATGAAGATCGGCGACAGCAGGATCGAGAACACGGCCTCGAGCACGACGCCGAAGATTGCCCGCAGCGTGCCGAGCGCCTCGCGCGCATAGCGCACGCGCTTCAATTCCAGCATTAGCCCCAGCGCCTTCGGCAGGAGCACGATGGTCATGGTGGCGAGCAGGAGCCGCAACGCGGCGCCGGGGTCGGTCACCGGCCAGATCGGGAACAGCGTCTTCTTGTCGATGAAGTAGCTCGGGATCATCTGCAGGCCCTGCAGGGCGAGCACGACGCCGACGATCAGCGAGGCCGCCCACACGACCGAGATGAGGTAGGAGGTCGCCCCCATCGCCAAGTGCACGCGCCCCATGGTGGTGAGGCCGCGGGCGCGCACGATCGACAGATGTTGCAGATTGCCCTGCGCCCAGCGCCGGTCTCGCGCGATGACATCGGGCAACGTCGGCGGCTGGCCCTCGTAGGAGCCCTCGACCGTCGGCACAATGTGCACACCCCAATCGGCGCGCTGCAAAAGGACGGCCTCGACGAAATCGTGGCTTTGGATGTCGCCGCCGAATGGCGCCGGGCCCGGCAGGGTCGGCAGGCCGGCGGCGGAAGCGAACGCCTGCGTGCGGATGATGGCGTTATGGCCCCAGTAGTTGCCCTGGTCGCGGTGCCAGGCGGCAAGACCCGTGGCGACCGACGGCCCGTACACGTTGGAGGCGAACTGCTGCAGGTACTGAAGCAGCGTCACCGCGCCGGTGAGCCGCGGGACCGTCTGGATGAGGCCTGCCTTCTCGTCGCGCTGCATCGCCAGCGCCAGGCGCACGAGCGTCGTGCCCGACATGACACTGTCGCCATCGAGGATGACGAAGTGCTCATAGGCCCCGCCGAAGCGGCTCACCCAGTCCTTGATGTTGCCCGACTTGCGGCCACGGTTCTCCCGGCGCCGACGATAGTAGACCGGGATGATCGACTGCAGGCTGCGCGCAAGCGCAGAGTAAGCGCGCTCCTCCGCCTTCCCGTCAGCCTCGCCGCGGGTGTCGGAGAGAATAAAGACGTCGAACGCGGGCGTGCGTCCCATGGACTGCAGCTCGAATGCGATCGCCTGGATCGTGCCCGCGATGCGCGATGGGGTCTCGTGATAGACGGGGAAGAGAATCGCCGTGCGCGACTTCAGCGGGCCTTCGGGCGGCGGCAGCGCGATCGTGTCCGCGTTCTCGCCGACGAACAGCGGCAGGAAGCCGAGGACGCCCGAAAGCGAGCCGAGCGCTATCCAGCCAAAGGCGATCGTTGACAGCACCAGGAACAAGAGCTGGATGGGCGTGAGCTGCGCCAGCCCGAGCACATGGTAGAGCTCGTAGGCGAAGGCGCCCGTCAGGATGCCGGTGCCGGTAAACAGCGCAGCCCGCGGGATCCAATAGCCTTTGCGCTCACGCTGGGCCTTCTCTGCGCGCTTGCCGAAATCCTGCTCGGGCATATCGAGCGGAGCCTCGGGCGGAAGCATGGAATTCTTCACATCCGACAATCGTCCGACGCGAAGGCCCGCATGGGGGTCGCTCATGATTTTGTCCATCGATAGAGCCAGCTCTCGGAGATTTGCTGCTCGCCAGCCCGCAGCACCAAACGCAGCTCGGAAAGATCGGTTCCCCCGGGGTCAAGCTCGAAGCTCACGCGCACGCCGTCGATCTCGGGGTTGGGATGCACGGTGACGTTCTCGACGGTGCCGGGATTGGCATTGACGATGGCGACGGGGAGCTGCGTCTTGCCGGAGACGGCTTCGCCTCCGAAGTCGACGACGAACAGCACCGAGCCGTCCTTGCGGCCCCTGCCGACACGGGTCGAGAGCGTGCGCGCGCCGCTCCACCCGACTGGGATGCCGTCGCTCCAGTACATGCGATAGGCAAACGCGAAGGGCCGGCCCGGCTCGGGCCCGCTCGCGGGCTTCCAATAGGCGACGATGTTGTCGTGGATCTCTTCGCTCGTCGGGATTTCGATGAGCTCGATGTAGCCCGACCCCCACGAGCCCTTGGGCTCGATCCACACCGTGGGGCGGCGCTCATAGCGCGCCTCGAGATCCTCGAATTCGTGGAACGAGCGGCTGCGTTGGCACAGCCCGAATCCCTTCGGCGCGCGATCCATGAAAGCGCTCGCCTGCAGCGTGCGCGGGTTCGTCAGCGGCCGCCACAGGCACTCGCCGTTGCCATTGTAGATGGCGAGCCCGTCGCTATCGTGCACTGCGGGTCGGAAATCATCGCCGATGCGGTGATGGCCGGGACCCGTGAGGTACATGCTGGTGAGCGGCCCAAGGCCCAAGTGAGTGAGCGCACGGCGCGGATAAAGAGTTGCTTCGACATCGACCGTCGTCGCCTCGCCTGGCTCGATCTCGAAGCGGTAGGCACCCGTCGTCGACGCGCTGTCGAGGAGCGCATGCACCGTGATGGAGCGCGCGTTGGGCTTCGGTTTTTCGATCCAGAAGGCGCGGAAGATCGGAAACTCCTCGCCACCCGGCCGCGCCGTGTCGATGGCTAGACCGCGCGCGGAGAGACCATATGTTTGTCCGCGTCCGACGGCGCGGAAATAGCTCGCACCCTGGAAGACGATGTACTCGTCGAGATAGTCGGGGCGATTGATGGGCCCATGCACGCGAAAGCCCGAGAACCCGTAGGGGGCTGCGCTACCCACGTCGCCCACGAGCGGCCCGAGCGAAAAGAGAGTGGAGTCCGCCATGAGACGGTGCGCGTCGCCGTTGTCGACGAGCCAGAGCTCGACGGGAGTGTCAAACAACCATCCCATCGGCAAAAGTTGGAGCTCGAAATCGAGCTTCTCTCCACGCCAGATCGCCTGGTCGGTGCGGAAGCGGATGTCGCGGAACTGATCGTAGCTGAGCTGCTGGAACGATTGGGGAAGCTTGACTGCCGGCTTGGCGAACGGCTGGGCCGCGAGCTGCTCGGCGAAAGCCTGCACGTGCGTCGGCCCGAAGGCCGCGCTGGCGTCGAAGGTCGGAAGCGCGCGCGCGCGCGTTGTTCCAATGAAGGGTGCGCCCATCCCGGCGAGCGCCAGCGCACCGGCTCGCATGAGGACCGCCCTGCGATCCACCCACGTACGATTCATCGTTGCGTGCTTTCCGTGCTTCTGAGCGTCCCCTCGCTGCGCCTTAACGCGCAACGCACCCGTAGCGTTCATTTGCCCAGAAAATCCCGTCCGCCTTTGGGCGGCGCAAGATCCCTCCAGAGTGGCGCTCAACGCCCTCTCCCGGTTCTTCCTTCCCGCGCTTTTCGAGGATTGGTGTCGGCCGCCTTGGCTACTCTCTAGGCTACTTTGACGGCCTTCCACTCACGCCAGACGAGCTTGCGACCGTCTGTCTGCGATCCATGTTTTGGCGCACTTGCTGCGCCGCAACAATCTATCGCAGCTAAGGATTCCGAGCAAGGGGCAGCAAGGCTTAGGTGGTAGATGCGCCGGTGCGTCGCATCCAGAGTTTCGACGCATTCGGCTCATAGTGTCGGCGAAAGTGAGGGCGGCTGCATGGTTAACGTGTCCCGGGGCTTGGGGAAGCCCTGAGGTAGGCCCTTGGGGGAGCCGTTATGATCCAGGAAGCGACGCTGATCGAAGCGATCTTGGGCTTTCGCGCTCAAATCGACTTCCTGTGGCAGTTCTTCGTGACCGTCCACATCGCGATTTTCGCGCTGCTCTTTATTTATGACGAGGCGGTCGAGAGCCTCAACATCATCGCCCGCATCTTTGCAATCGCCGGCGTGGCGCTGTTTGAGTGGATCAACTGCAAGGCCCTGGCAAACACCTACCTGTTGCTGGATGCGACCCTCGACCAGTACCGCACGCTCTACGGACAGGCAGATCGCTTCCAGCCGGACTTTTTCCGGCACTTCGTGAGCGCGAGCTTCGCCGATCGCCCGGCAACCGTCCTGGTGACCCACAGCATGGCCTTCGTGGTCATCATATTGGCGTTCCTGTCGCGGGAATTCGTGCAGACCCGCAAGAAGGGCCGCGAGGCCGGGGCCGGTTAAGTTGCAGTAGCTGTCACGCACGACCGATTCGGACCTGGGCAAGCCCTACGGACTGGGGTATTGGGGATAACCGGCGCAGCGAATTTCAGCTCAATAGGCTGAAAATGGCGAGAATACGGTGGGTTATGCCCTCAATCGGGCTCGTTGCAGAGTAGCCACAACCCCTGTGAATTCCGCAACGATCTGCGCCTAGCCCGTTTCCTGTGCATCCATTCTCTGCTTATGTTTTCCCCCGAGCGGTGATTCGGTCTCACGACCGCCGCGACGCGAGTTCGTGGAGTGGATTCGGGTTCGTAGGGAGTAGGCGGCACTTGTGCGTGGCGTCGCCATCAGAAAGTAAGCAGACGGGAGTAGGTCAATGAAAAAGTTAAGTCTGGGTGCCCTGGTGGCAGCAGGCCTGCTGATGGGCGGGCTTGGGGCCGGTAGCGCGTCCGCCGCCGATCTCGGGGGCAACTGCTGCGCTGATCTCGAGGAGCGTATTGCTGAGTTAGAGGCCACCACCGCCCGCAAAGGCAACCGCAAGGTGTCGCTGACCATCTCCGGTTGGGTCGCCGAGCAGGTCATGTGGTGGGATGA
>CAXMLT010000085.1:0-8310 GCA_964194245.1 uncultured Hyphomicrobium sp. | reverse complement strand
ATCCTGCGCAACCTGTTCCGCCGCGAGCAGGAGCCGGAGGACAAGCGCGGCGAAGGCATCGCAGTGGAGGCCGACGCAAGCGTGATCGGCAACGTCATCGAGAGCGCGCCGACGGCGGGCCTCGTCATCGGCTCAGGCACCTACCTGCGCGACATCGTGGCGACTGGGAACCTGATCCGCAGGGCACGCGTCGGCATACTCGTGTCCGCGTCAGGCGCCGGCACCTGCCTCATCGCCAACAACATGATCTCGGGCGCGACGGAGGGGAGCATCCGCGCCATGGACCGGGCGACGCAGCCGATCGGTCCTGAGCTCATCGCAGGAGATGTGGGCAACAAGCGAGTCTCGCTTTCCGGCAACGTCGCCGTCTGAGCGTCAGGCTTTCAGCTTGTCGAGCGCCGCCTCGAAGGGGGCAGCGGAGCGGATGGCCCCGACCTCCACGCCCCACCAGGTCTTGATCTCGCCGTAGGGCATGAGCCCACGCACAGCCGGATAGAGCCGCTCGACCAGCGCCATGGCCGCTCCGGCAGAAGCGCGCTTGCCGCCGTCGTCGATCTTGAGGGCAAAGCCAAGCCCTAGCGCGGGGAACGCTCCGCAATAGACGCCTTCGGCGCCCGTCTTCATGAACACCTGCCCGGGGAGCGCGCGCATGACGACCGTGTCGGCTCGGCCGCGTCCCGCCACCAGCTCCGGGTTCTCCCAGCACGCCTGCAGAATGCGGTCGAGCGCTTTGCGCCGGTCCGCCGGCAGGCCTTCACCGGTGCCGAGCCGCGCGAACGTCTGTGCCAGCACCGACAGCGGCATCGCCCAGTTGGGCACTGAGCAGCCGTCCGTGCCGCGGACCTCAGTGCCAAGCTCGGCACCCGATACCTCCTCGAGTACGCAATGGATGCGCTGCTGAACGTTATGGCTAGGCTGCCAGTAGTTGGCGATCGGTTCGCCGAGGTGCACGGCGGTCGCGAGCATGCCGGCATGCTTGCCCGAGCAGTTGTTGTGAAGCTGCGTCGGCGCCTGGCTGGCAGCGATGAGCGCGTTCGCGGCAGAGGGGCCGAGCGGAGCGTGCGCTCCACAGTGCAAGGCCGAGGGGGTGAGACCCGCGCGCTGCAGCATCGAGGCGGCCAACGTCGCGTGCCGCTCGGTGCCGGCGTGCGAGCCGCAGGCGAGCGCCATCTCGGCGGGACCGAAGCCGAAGTGGTCGGCGGCGCCGCTTTCGATCAGCGGCACGGCCTGCAACGCCTTAACCGCCGAGCGCGGATAGACGGGCGATGCGACGTCGCCCAGCGCCAGCGCGAGCGCGCCCGAAGGTGCAGCGACGGCGACCGAGCCGCGATGCCAGCTCTCGACCAGCTGGCCGCGCGTCACTTCGATGAGAACGGGATTTGTCATGACCTCGCGCGAAAGGAGCTGAGCGCGCAGCTAGTCTCGGGCCGGCGCGGGCTGCGATCAAGCCGGATCTGGCGGAAATGCGCGATCAGTTCTTGAGCGGACTGCCGCGGAAAGAGGCGTGAAGGGGGAGGCTCAGTTGCCCTTTGCCGCGCACTGCGTCAGCGCCGCTTCGCGCTTCTGCGCGCTCGACCGCGACACATCGGGGCCGACGGAAGCGCACCAGGCTGCGTGCGCACCCTTATCGACCGACCACTCGGCGCCCGCGAAACCGCATTTCAGCTTGAGGTTCCGCTGCTGCTGCTCGAGCGCGGTCTTCACGTACCAGTCGCAATTGGCGGATGCTGCGTTGGCGCCGAGCACAAGGACGCCAAGCGCTGCCAGCACCGGCAACAGGCTACGCAACCAAACGGTCGTCATTTGAAGTCACCTCGTCTCACCTTGGCCGCAACCCTAAAGATGGGGCCATGAACCCCATCTGAATGTCGATTGCGGCAGCGGTTCGACCCCCTGTCCGATGGCCCGCGCCCCCGCGGTGGTCATACACCGCAATAGCCCCAAGCGCGAGCCTCTTGGGGCGTCTTGGGCGCCCTTGGGGACGCCCGTAAGACCTGCCCAGGGGCGCCCGGCGGCGGCTCATTTGCCCTTTTTCCGACCGCCTGGGGCCTGTGACGCGCGGAACAGCGCGCGCGCCCGTCTTCCCCCATTCTCCCTTCAACAGACGGCGCGAAGCCGGAGCGTCAAACACAACGTTACAGGAGAGTGTCGTGCAAGGCCGGATCACCAAGTTCAGCGAAGAAGTCGGCTTCGGCGTGATCGAGGCCGAAGACGGCGCCAAGTACCGGTTCGCCAAGACCGAGATCAAGAACCTCAATGGCCACCTCGTTGGCCACACCGTCGACTTCCTGGTGGCCACGCGCCGCCCCAAGGACATCTTTCTCATGACCGGCACGCCCTGGACCGCCTTCGGCGGCATCAGCGCCTAACAAGGGGATTTGCGACCATGAACTGGGATCTGACAGACGTTCCGGCCATTGCCTCCGCCGATCTCGCCGTTGCCATGCAGGCCCTCATCGCCGATGGCCGCGGGCTGGTGCTCCTGCGCGGGCTCGAGGATGCCGACCTCGATACGGTGCAGGCTGAGTTGAAGCGCCGCTTCCACACCGATCCGCAGACCGCGCTCGCCGTTTTCGTCCGCTTCCGGCACCTCGCCGAGGTGTTCTCCGCACGCCGCCTGAAGGAGTTGATGCTCGAGCGCGGCTTCGCGCTGATCGGGCCTGCGATCGCCATCGCAGCCTCGCTGCGCCTCAACGCCAACCGCGGTTTCAACCCGCAGAAGTTCCTCTTCGCACTGCAGGACACGCAGACCGACAACGTGGTGCCCATGCCCCCGCGGGAGCGTGCGCTTCCCGAGAGCGAGCTGCTCGCGGCCTAAGACGCAGCGATTTTTATCGAGGGCGCCCCGACGGGCGCGCTTTTTGTTATCTGCCGGCCATCGCCCCTGAGGCAAGCGCGGTTACCCTGCAGCGCGAAAGACATCATTTGGGGAGCCCTGATATGCTGGGCTTGCCCTAAGTTGGAAGACTTCGCGCAGCGGAACCCTCGCGGCCATGCATTCGCCGTCCCCAAAACCTCGAGTCCCGCCCGTTGGGATCTTCGCCGACCTCGATAGCACCGAGCTCGAAGCCTTGGCGAAGGAGACCGAGACGCGCGCGCTGAGGCGCGGCGATGTGCTGGTGCGCCAGGGCGATCCGGCCGACGACCTCTTCATCGTTCTCACCGGGCGTTTCGCCGTCACCAAGGGGGGTCGCCGCGACCCCATCGCCGAGATTGGCCCCGACCAGCCGATTGGCGAGATCGCGTTCCTCACCGGGGGGACGCGCACGGCGACGGTGACGGCCATGCGCGACAGCGTCGTCCTTCGCCTCGGCCGCAACGACTTCGATCTACTCACCGCGAAATGCCCAAGCATCTGGCGCACGCTGACCAACACGCTGTCGCATCGGCTCGCGGCAACGACCGGCTCGGAGCCACAGCGGAGCGATCCGCGGCCGCGCACGATTACGCTCATCCGCGCCGGCGAAGCGCCGATTCCGCCCGAATTCATCCGGCAGTTCACCGATGCATTCGCCGCGGCCTCGGCGATGACCTTCGTCATCGACGCGGCCAAGGCCGAGAGGCTCCTCCCCAAGGGGGTCGCGCTCGACAGCGCCGAGGCGACGCAGCTCTTCAACGAGCTCGAGAGCAAGTACGACTATCTCATCTTCATCGCCGACCCCGAGCTGACGCCGTGGTCGCAGAAGGCCATCCGTCACGCCGATCTGGTGCTGGGCGTCGGCGTGCACGCGGCGAACCCCAACCCCAACCGGCTGGAGCAGCACGTCGCTGAGTTCGTGCTCCCCGAGGCGCGCAGGCTCGTCCTCTTGCATCCGCACCACACGCCGATCACGGGGACCGCGCGCTGGCTGCGCTGGCGCTCGGTCGCCATGCACCACCACGTGGCGCTCGATACGCCGAAGGATATTCAGCGGCTGTTCCGCTTCGTCAACGGCTCGGCGCTCGGCCTCGTCGCCTGCGGGGGCGGAGCGCTGTGCGCAGCGCACGTCGGGCTCTACAAGGCGCTGATCGAGTCCGGGCTCGAGTTCGACATCATGGGCGGGACCTCGGCGGGCGCGGCCATGGTCGGCGCCTTCGCCATGGAGAAGCACCCCGATCTCATCGACGAAGGCACGCACGACATCTTCGTCACCAACCGCGCCATGCAGCGCTACACGCTGCCGCGCTACAGCCTGCTCGACCACCGCAACTACGACGAGCACCTTGGCCGCTATTTCCGCGGCATCAACATCGAGGACCTGTGGATCCCGTATTTCGCGGTCTCGACCAACCTATCGCGCTACGAGCTGCATCGCCACGACCGCGGCGATCTCTTCGAGGCGGTCCGTGCCTCAGGCTCGATCCCGGTGCTGCTGCCGCCCGTCTACACCTCGAAGGGCGAGATGCTGGTCGACGGCTGCCTGCTCGACAACGTGCCGATACGAACGATGCACCAATTGAAAAACGGGCCCAACGTAGTCGTCAGCTTTCACATTCCCGAGCTGCAGCGCTTCGACGTCGAGTACGCGAAGCTGCCGTCGCGAAATGAGCTTGTGCGCATGACGCTCAATCCGTTCGGGCACAAGCGGCTTCCCGATGCGCCGGGCCTGACGACCGTCCTGATGCGCTCGCTCATGGCCAACCGCAACGACTTCAATCGGCAGCTCAAGCCGGACGATCTGCTAATGGTGCCGCCGATCCCCGAGAACACCGGCATCCTCGACTGGCACCGCCACACCGAGCTCATGCGGCACGCCTACTGGTGGGGGCTCGAGGAAGTGCAACGGCTGCGCAAGGCGAAGCACCCGCTCGTCTAACCGGCACGCCGTTAGAATTTTTCCACAAACGCACCCCGCCGGCCGCAGAAAGCTCTGCGCACGCGCGCGGCAAGGTCCGAAGTCTCATCGCGGCTTTGCAACCAGGCGAATTAGCTCTGCGATTCTTCTTCGTTCGCAGCGCGCGCAGCGCGAGCTACGCCGTTGCTCACATCATCTCCACGCCGCGTGCGCGCTCACACGGCGACTACTGTGTTGGTCGGCTCGTCTGCGATAGCGGACGAAACTACATGCGCACGTCAAATACGGCGTGACAGCACGCGTGCGCGTCAGTAACGAAACTGGAAACTCACTCTGCTGAGAGAGAAGCAAAACCATTCCAAAAAATGCGCTGCGTGAAATGCGCAGAGCAGGATGCATGCGCCGCCGTATCTGCTTCGAGCAGATCGACGGAAGGAAGATTCGTATTCGAGCCTGTAATCGAGGGGATGGGTCGCTATGGCGGACGACACCGATGATCGCAGAACATTAGCCGAAGGCGCAGCAAGACAACTTGCGAACGCTACCAAGACGCGGGCGCAATGGGGCGGCATCACTCCGCGCTGGCTTATTCCATTCCTGCCATGGACCCCCGTCGAGGCTGGTATCTACCGCCTTAACAAGGTCAAGGAGACGCGTGGCGCCACTTCCGCCTCCTCGGCGGATGTCGAATGCAGCCCGCCGCGCGACCGGGACGCCGACCTGCCCGAGACCTTCGTCGATTACGACGAGAACCCGCGCGAGTATTTCCTCAACGCGGTGACGACCGTGCTCGACGTGCAGACGCGCGTCTCCGACCTCTACAGCCACCCCTTCGACCAGATCCAGGAGCAGCTTCGCCTCCTGATCGAGAAGGTGAAGGAGCGTCAGGAGAGCGAGCTCATCAACAACAAGGAGTATGGATTGCTCGCCAACTCGGCGAAGTCTATGCGCATCAAGACGCGCGCAGGCTCGCCGACGCCGGACGATCTCGACGAGCTAATCGCCAAGGTGTGGAAGGAGCCGTCGTTCTTCCTTGCACACCCGCGCGCCATTGCCGCCTTCGGCCGCGAATGCACGCGTCGCGGCGTGCCCCCGCCGACCGTGAACCTGTTCGGCTCGCCGTTCCTCACCTGGCGCGGGCTACCCCTCGTTCCCTCCGACAAGGTGCCGCTCACGGGCAACGGCAATTCCAAGATCCTGCTCCTGCGCACGGGCGAGAAGAAACAGGCGTCGTCGGCCTGTTCCAGCCGGGCGTTCCGGGCGAGGTCTCTCCTAGCCTCTCGGTGCGCTTCATGGGCATCGACCGGCGCGCGATTGCCTCCTACCTCATCTCGCTCTACTGCCCGCTGGCGGTTCACACCGAGGATGCGCTCGGCGTGCTCGAAGATGTCGAAGTAGGCAAGTACCATGACTACCCTGCCGCCAAGTGATCCGGCGGCGGCCGCCGCTTCCGCCACGCAGGGCGCAACACCGGGGACCAGCGAGCTGACCCAGTTCGCCCCGCAGGTTCCGGGGGTGCCCGACGCCGCCACCATCGGCCGGCTAGCGAACGCGTTCTACGCGGGCGCCCCTTCGAGCCCAATGCCGGGGCCCGGAGCGGCGCTCCCGTCGGCGCCCGTGTTCGCTGCCGAGCCCATCTACAATTCGCTGCCCGGCGTGCCGGCGCTGCAGGTGCCACTGTCGCCGAACCTCAATCCGGGGCTGCCGCCGTTTCCGTTTCCGGCGTCGGGTGCTGCGCAACCTTCGGCTCCGGTATTCGCGGTCGAGCCGCTGATCGCGCAGGCGACGGGCTCGCCCGCTCCCACTGCGATTGCCCCCATCGGCGACAAGGGCGCACCGGCCACGCCGGCTTCCCCCTCTCCTGCGTTCGGCGCCTCTCCGGCTGCTGCGACGGCGCCCTATGCTCCGGGTGGCGTCCCCAGCGAATCCAATCTCGCGGCGTTGCCGTCTTCGCTCGGGGGTGTCATGTCGCTCGTACCGAGCTTCCCATCCGAGCGCGGCGCAACGCCCGCCGGTTTGTCAGGCGCCGTTCCCGGATCGACCTACGCCGGCCCGACCGAAGGCCTCTCGTTCTTCGATCGCGCTGCTTCCCCCCAGACGGGCGCGACCCCGTTCGCATTCCAGGCCTCCGCCCTCGATTTCAAAGCACTGCCCTACCAGCACGTGACGGCGCTCGGCACGCCCACCCCCGCGATCTCCGGCGTGCGCGCGTTCGACCCGCACGTCATCCGCCGCGACTTCCCCATCCTCGACCAGAGCGTCAACGGGCGCCCCCTCGTGTGGCTCGACAACGCCGCGACGACGCAGAAGCCGCAGTGCGTCATCGACCGCCTCTCGCTCTTCTATGAGCGCGAGAATTCGAACGTCCACCGCGCCGCGCACACGCTCGCCGCGCGCTCGACCGACGCCTACGAGGGCGCGCGGGCGAAGGTGCGCACGTTCATCAATGCACCGTCGCCCGAGAGCATCATCTTCGTGCGCGGGACCACCGAGGGCATCAACCTCATTGCCAAGGCCTGGGGTGGACGCAACGTCGGCAAGGACGACGAGATCGTCATCACGCACCTCGAGCATCACGCCAACATCGTGCCCTGGCAGCAGCTCGCGGCCGAGAAGGGCGCGAAATTGCGCGTCGCGCCGGTGGACGATAGCGGCCAGATCATCCTTGATGAGTACGAGAAGCTCTTAAATCCGAGGACGCGCATCGTCTCGGTGAGCCAGGTCTCGAACGCCCTCGGCACCATCACGCCGGTCGTCGACATGGTTGCCATGGCGCACCGGCATGGGGCCATCGCCGTCGTCGACGGAGCGCAGTCGGTGTCGCATATGCCGATTGACGTGCAGGCGCTCGACGCCGACTTCTTCGTGTTCTCCGGCCACAAGATGTTCGCCCCAACCGGCATCGGCGTCGCCTACGGGCGCCCGAGCATCCTGGAGAACATGCCGCCCTGGCAGGGCGGCGGCAACATGATCGCCGACGTCACCTTCGAGAAGACGGTGCTCCAGGGCCCGCCCTACCGCTTTGAGGCCGGCACGGGCAACATCGCCGACGCGGTGGGCCTGGGCGCAGCCATCGACTACCTCGCGACCATCGGCATGAGCAACATCTCGGCCTATGAGCACGAGCTCTTGCGCTACCTGACGCAAGGCCTGCTCACGGTGCCGGGCCTGCGCATCATCGGCACCGCGCACGAGAAGGCGGGTGTCGCTTCCTTCGTGCTCGACGAGTGCCGCTCGGAGGACGTGGGCAAGGCGCTTGATCGCGAAGGCATCGCCGTGCGCTCGGGCCACCACTGCGCGCAGCCGATTCTGCGCCGCTTCGGACTCGAAAGCACGGTGCGGCCCTCGCTCGCGCTCTACAACACGCCCGAGGACGTCGACACCCTCATCGCGGCGCTGCAGCGAATCCAGGTGGGGCGCGGCAAGCGCGGACTTTGAGGCCCGATGATGCGGGCGTTTGCGGCTGCTAGTGGTTTATGCTGCTCGAGAAGGCGTTGATCACCACGACGCCCGCCGCAATGAGGCCTATCCCGAA
>CAXMLT010000084.1:0-2087 GCA_964194245.1 uncultured Hyphomicrobium sp. | reverse complement strand
TCGGCTGGGGCCACCAGATCCGCTCCTATGTACTGCAGCCCTATCAGCTCGTGAAGGATTTGCGCACCGGGACGCAGAGCACGAACCCCTCGGCCGTGCTCGATGGCGAGATCGACCCGTTCATCGAGAGCGCGCTGGCGCAGCGCATGAAGGGCGGCGGTCCGATCGAGGTCGCGGACCTGGATTAACGCGCGCGGCCCCGTTTGGGCTGCGCCTTGGCTCCCGCAGAGAGGTCGCTTCGCAAATTGAAGATTGCGGTGCGACCGATTTTCGCCACCAAATCCCGCTACGCGAACCTCAGTCGCGCCCGCTCACGTCAGTTCTTGCCACCACGTGCAGCAGGTGTGATCTCAGACGACCTTTAGAAGCCCGGCCCGGCGGCCGGGCTTACTTTTTTGGCGGCATCCGATCGCCGGGGCCGGTATAGGATTTGGGTGGAAGATTTTCTCGAGGCATCGCATGCGCTGGCCGCTGCTCCTGGGCGTGCTTCTCATCGCGGTTGCCGCGTTATTCACGCTGACCTGGTCGCAGAGCGCGAGCGTTCGGCTCCAGCTGCAGATTATGGAGATGCGCGCCAAAGCTCTCAGTCATCAGAAGACGCCGCAACCGGCCGAGGGCGATTCGGTGCCGCAAGGCGAGGATGGGCTCCAGGACGGGCAGCGGGAGCAAGACTCCGTCAAGGATCAGGGCGACCACGTCCGGTAGGGCGCCCCAGGGCCCGGGAGGCGCCGTTGGTGCACCAACCGACCTCTCGTTTTCGCTTCCCGCAGGCTGCGTGCTAGAAGCCTGCGCCTGTCCTGAAGAGAAGCGATGCGCACTCAATCCCCCCTGCACTTGGCCCCTCTGCAGCTAGTCGAGACCGCCGGCTTCCCCGACTACGCGCTGATCGACAGCGGCGCGGGCCGCAAGCTCGAGCGCTTCGGCGCGGTCGTCGTCGATCGGCCGGAGCCGCAGGCGCTGTGGACGCCGCGCCTGCCTCGCCGCGATTGGGACAAGGCCGATGCGATCTTCGCCGGCGAGGAGGACGAGGAGAAGGGCCGCTGGCGCACGCTGAAGCCGGTGCCGGAAAGCTGGCCCGTCAAAATGCGCGACGTGACCGTGCAGTGCCGGCTTTCAAGCTTCCGCCATCTCGGGTTGTTCCCCGAGCAGCAGCCGCATTGGGAGTGGATGCTCGCGCGCATGAGAGAAGTGCGCGACGAGCCCCCGCGCGTCCTGAACCTTTTCGCCTACACCGGCGCGGCATCGCTGCTCGCCGCGGCCGCCGGCGCACAAGTCACGCACGTCGATGCCTCCAAGAAGGCGATAGCATGGGCGAAGGAGAACCAGGCGGCCTCCAACCTCGGCGCGGCGCCCATCCGCTGGATCCTCGATGACGCGCAGAAGTTCGTGGCGCGCGAGGTGCGGCGGGGCAAGACCTACCACGTGCTGCTCGTCGACCCGCCAAAGTTCGGGCGCGGGCCGGAGGGTGAGGTGTGGGACCTGTTCACCGGGTTGCCGCCGCTCATGAAGGACTGCGCCCGCCTGCTTGCGCCCGCTCACGCATCGCTGGTGCTTACGATCTATGCGATCCGTGCCTCCTCGCTCGCCTTCGACCAGCTCTGCCGCGAGGTGTTGAGTGCGCGCGGCGGCCGCTTCGAGTCGGGTGAGCTCGCGATCCGCGAGCAGGGTGCCGGTGCGCGCGCCCTGCCGACATCGCTCTTCACGCGGTGGATATCCGATGCCGGTTGAGCCCGCACCGAAACCCATCACCAGCCTGCAGAACGATCGCGTCAAGGCGATCCGCGCGCTCGAGATGCGCAAAGTGCGCAAGGAGACGGGGCTGTTCGTCGCCGAGGGCGCCTCGATCCTCATCACCGCGCGCGACAACGGCTTCGTTCCAGAGACGCTCGTCCGCGCCGGCTCGGCTGCGAGCGGCGTGGCGCGCGGGCTCGTCGAATGGGGGCTCAAAGCGGGTGCGGAATGCCTCGAGGTGTCGGAGGCCGTGCTCGGCAAGCTTGCTTCGAAGGACAACCCGCAGAGCATGCTCGGCGTGTTCCGCCAGCGCTGGGCAGATGCTCCGCCCGCCGTCAAGGTCGACCGCGCGCAGC
>CAXMLT010000083.1:0-3706 GCA_964194245.1 uncultured Hyphomicrobium sp. | reverse complement strand
AATTACACCATCTTGACGGACGCGACCTGTAAGACCCGTCCGCCTGTTCACCGATCGCGTTTGATCGGAGTGCGCCGTTAGAGCGCCGCCGGGCCGCCGACACGAGCGGGCCCCTTCGGACGAGCGTCACGCCCCGAAGATCGACCAGCCGAGCCTCTTGCTCAGCCTCTCCAGCGCGAGCTGTCCCAACTGCGAGTTTCCCTGGGCATCGAGGCCCGGCGACCACACGGCGATCGACGCCTTCCCCGGCGCGATCGCCAGGATGCCGCCGCCGACCCCGCTTTTGCCCGGCAGCCCCACGCGATAGGCGAATTCTCCAGAGCCGTCATAGTGGCCGCACGTGAGCATTAGCGCATTGATGCGGCGGGCGCGCTCGGGCTGCACCACCGAGAAGCCGGTCGAGGGGTTGTTGCCGAGCTGCGCGAGAAAGCGCCCCGCCATGGCGAGCTGCCGGCACGACATGGCGATGGCGCAGTGATGGAAATAGACGCCGAGGGTGAACTCTACGGGGTTCTCGATCACGCCGAACGATTTCATGTAATTGGCGAGCGCGCTGTTGCGGTAACCGGTCCGCTGCTCGGAGGCGGCGACGGCCTCGTCGATGCGGATCGAGGGATCGTCGGCAAGGAAGCGCATGAACCAGAGGATCTCGCCCAGCGCCTCGCGCGGCTGGTGGCCCGACAGGATGGTGTCAGTGACGGCGATGGCGCCCGCATTGATGAAGGGGTTGCGGGGGATGCCGCGCTCGTATTCAAGCTGGACGATGGAGTTGAAGGCGCTGCCCGAGGGCTCGCGGCCGACGCGGCTCCACAGGCGATCGCCCACCTTGCCCAGCGCGAGCGCGAGCGTGAACACCTTGGAGATGCTCTGGATCGAGAACGGCGCTTCGCTGTCGCCGGCGGCAGCGATGCTCCCGTCGGCCGTGACCACGACGAGACCGAACGCGTTGGGGTCGACGCGCGCGAGTTCAGGGATGTAGCTCGCGACCTCGCCGCGATCGGGCATGCCGAGCATCTCGGCAACGATTTCCTGGACAACGGTCTCGAGGCTGCTCACGGGGTGCTCATGCGATTTGAATTGCGATCGGGCGCAAGATAGCCGCGAGCAGCCGTAAAAGTCAGCGCTTCAATACGTCCCGCTACCGCAAACGCCGGCCGAAGGCGAAGATGGCCGCGAGCGGCACAACGAAGCCGATGGCGATGCTCCACATGACGATGTAGGGCAAGTTCTCATAGGCGCCGCGGCCGACGACGTAGATCTCGTTCAGATACTTCGTCTGCAACTGCCCCGCGACGAGCGCGAGGTTCATCAGCGAGGCCATGAGCGCAAACCACGTCGCGCGGTGCCCCTTGGGCGCGTAGATCGCGGTGAGCGTCAACAGCGGAATCATGCTGAGCTGCGCGAACGGCGAGGTCGCCGCGGTATCGATAATCGCGATCGTACGCGCGCCGAAGCCGAACACCCGCTCCGTCCAGTCCGCCAGGCCGAGCACCAGCCCGAGGCTCGGCAGCGACAGGATGGTCGTAACGATCGTGAGCCACAGGAGCACGACCGGCACCGGTCGCCGGGTGATGGCATCCGAGAACAGCCACATGCCGAGCAGCGCGAGCCCGGCCCCGATCTGACCGAGCGTCCCCTGGAAGGCCTCGTCGAAGCCCAGCACGTCGATCGCGAACCAGGTGTAGCCCTGCCCGACGAGCGGCGTCGCGCGATAGACGAAGATGATGAGCGCTGCATAGAAGATCGTGCGCTTGGTCGCCTCGTCGAGATCGTGCACGACGCGGACCAGCATGGCGCATACGACCACCATGGAGACGACGAACACGATCTCCTGGTTGTAGGGGACGTTGGACAGGGCGAGTGCCAGCACGAAGGCGCCGTAGGCAATGCCGCCACCGAGGATGCGCCAGTCGATGGGGCTGCTCTCGACCGGCTTCAGGGTGATGAGCGCCGCGCCGCTCACCGAGACGACCGGAATGATGAGCCCGACGAGGAACACGGTCGCATAGCTGTAGACGCCGGCGATCCATCCGGCGACGCCGGCTACGAGGAAGATGCCGAACGACAGCGCCAGCCGCCCCAGCACCTGCACCATGCCGAGCTCGCGGTCGACCTCGTCCTTGTCGCGAGGTGAGCCGTCCGGGTTCTCGCGCTCGACCACCTCGGTGCTCATGGCGTCGGCCGCCACGTCCTGGATAACGACGCCGAGCACGCTCGAGAAGGCGCCGAGGCGGTAGAGGTTTTCCAGGCTCGCGAAGGTGAGCCAGCCGCCGGCCGCGCCGGCGAGCAGCAGCATGCCGAGCGCAATGAAGGCCGCCCCGATGAACACATAGGCGCGGCGCTGCGATCCGAAGATGGGAACCGCATCGACAAGCTCGCCGAACACCATCTTCACGGTCCACGGCAGCGTGAGCCAGCCGGCGAGCTCGGCAAGCTCAGCCGGGGTCAAGGTCAGCGCCTTCTTGACCCAGAAGCTCTCGGCGACAGCGATGAGGCCCAGCGCGCCGTAGGCGAAATAGACCATCAGCAGCGGCAGATAGCGGGGACGGAAGGCGCGGATCGGATTGAGCAGCGCGGTTGCGAGCCGCTCCCAGAGATAGGATGAGCTCCACTGCGTCGTCGTCGTTGCAGCCATCAGGGCGCGCCTCCCGGCAAGGACCGCACGGGTATGCGTTGCAGGAGGCCCGCGGTCCAGCCCGGATCGGGCTCACCCCAAAATGGAAGCGGCCGCGGCGGAGGCTCAGCTCCGTCGCGGCCGCTACAAAATCAGTAAAGCCCTGGCGCTACTTCGCGCGGCGGTCAGGCAGCGGGTTGGCCCAGCCGAGATCCTGCCAGCTCTGTGGAATCGAAGAGGGCGAGCTTGTGGTCGCGCCGCCGGTGAAGTTCGCGCCCGAACCGGTCCCGAAGGTGACCGAGCCCAAGGGACCGCCAACCGGCTTGTCGTCCGGATCAGCGTAGCGCGCCGTCCCATCCGGATTGGTGCTGGTGCTGGAATCGACATCGAACGCGAGCGCGGGCGCCGCAAGCAACGCGAGGCTCAGGAAAGCAGCAATCACGATCGGAGACTGTCGCATCGGTTTTCCCTCCGGCAAATCAGCAGCTTCGTTGCCTCCTATGTATGGCGTTCGCGTGGCTTTTGCCTCGGGTCCGTAGAAATCGAGCGCCGATGTGGCTTTGCCGCAACTTCGGAAGCGGAACCGCTTTCCAAGAAAAATGGCCCGGTCCGCAGGAGACGAGCGGAACCGGGCCTAGTTGGCCCACAGCAGCGGGAGGCTGGGGCTCGGAGCACCAGGGAGAATCTTAGGGCGCTGCGCCGGCTAATCCTCGACCACAGGCACCCACGGCTCGGCGCGCAGCCAGTCGAGCCAGGGCGTGTCCCCTTTGGGCGGGTCTTCGAGAGGCGTGTCGACGCGATGCCGGAACGGCACCAGGTTGTCGGTGGCGCCTATCGCGGCCGGAGCGACGGTACGGGCGGCCTTACGCTGCCGCCAGGCGCGCAACTGCTCGGAAAAGCTGATCGGCTCGCTCATGGCGCGCGCCCTGCTTGATGTGCGAGACCGCCGCGCGCCCGCTTGGCGCCGTGGGCGTCCGCCGCGGCCTGCGCCGCTTGCGGGGTCGCGAACGTCTTGCCGTCGAGCGGATGGAACTCGTTCAGCGCGGCGTGGAAGTGGAAGGCGGCGTCGCCCGCCTCGCGCACGATGATACC
>CAXMLT010000082.1:0-1985 GCA_964194245.1 uncultured Hyphomicrobium sp. | reverse complement strand
CGCGCAGCTTGGAGAAGTTGGAGCCGGTGCCGGAGCCGTACTTGAAGAGGCGCGCCTCGCGCACCCACAGGTCCATGATCCCGTTCTCGTTGACGAGATCGTCCTCGATCGACTGGATAAAGCAGGCGTGCGGCTGGGGATGCTCGTAGGCGGACTCCGATACCGTGAGCTTGCCGGTCTCGTGGTCGACGTAGAGGTGGCCCTGGCCGGGGCCGTCGATGCCGTACGCCCAGTGCAGGCCGGTGTTGAACCACTGCGGGCTGTTGGGCGCGCCCATCTGCATCGCCAGCATGTAGCGGTGCTCGTCGAAGAAGGCGCAGGCGTCCTCTTCCGTCGTGAAGTAGCCGCCCTTGAGGCCCCAGTAGGTCCAGGTGCCGGCCAGGCGGTCGAAGACCTGGCGGGCATCCGTCTCGCCACCGAAGCGCTCAGGCTGGGGGAGCTCAGAGAGCGCGCGCTCGTCGGGCGCGGACCGCCACGCCCACGAGGGGATCTGCGTCTCCTCGAGCTTCTTGAGGCGGCGGGCGACACCCGCCTTGCGGAAATATTTCTGCGCGAGAATGTCGGCTGCGACTTGGCTCCAGTGCTCAGGCACGAAGAAGCCGTCGAGGCGGAAGACGGTTGAGCCGTCGGGGTTCTTGATCTCGCTCCTCGCGCGGCGGAATTTAATGCTGTCGTATGGCGACTTGCCTGCTTCGGTGAAACGCCGCGTGATCTTCATGTGTAGTCCCCCAGTCGATTTCGGGGGCGCCGGGACGCGGCACGAGCGAGGCGCCGATTTTCTTTGCTTTGTCAGATGTGGTCGATACGCAACTCGGGCTACGCACGAGACACACGTTCCCCCGCGGCGAGACGGCAAAGCCTCGCCCGCTGCTCACGCAATGTCTTGGATTGGGCCGACAGGGCCCGGCACTCGACTGAACCACACGCGCCGGGGCGAAAATCCCTTGCTCGGAGGGCATTCGCGGCCGTTCGGATCGCGTTTACTCAAACTGGCCGATTCGCGGTCTTCCGCCAAAGAGTTTGTATGTTGTCGATCACACCCATACTAGATGTAGATGGTCTATGGAAAACCCCGGGACAGCCGGTGGATGCTTTGTGACGTTCTGGTGACCAAATTTCTAATGCCTGCCGGGTGAAACCGCGGCTTTCGGAGGCTGTGGATCACGAGAACGAGGTCACCAGCTTGCTGATCAGCGTATGGCGATTCCGCGAAATCGGGTGTTGCGCTTCGGCCGCGCTGAAGGCGTGACTGGACATATCCGTCTCCGCTCCGATAATTCCCTTCACGCAGGTGCGAGATGGCGGGGCCGCGATGGGCATTTTTAGCGAGATCTTCAGCTGGTGGGGCGGCAACACCTGGGGCACGCGCCTCACGATCCTCAGGCAGGGTCGCCTCGTCGGGAAGGACGACTTCGGCAACACCTATTACGAACAGCGTAAGGGCGTGGGGCCGCTCGGTCGTCCGCGCCGGTGGGTCACCTACACCGATTTCGCCGAAGCCTCGAAGGTGCCGGCCGACTGGCACGGCTGGCTACACTACACGGTAGACGAGCCGCCGACGGGGCAGAGCTACCAGCCGCGCCCCTGGCAGCGTCCGCATCTCATGAACATGACGGGGACGCCCGAAGCCTACCGGCCGCCGGGCTCGATCCTGGGGCGCGGCGTGCGCGCCAAGGCTACCGGCGACTACAAGCCCTGGCGGCCGCAGTCGTGAGGCGTGCGAGGGTCCAACTTCGGCCCTACTCGGCGATCAGTGAAGGCCGGTGAATGCGGGCGGAATTGACCTGGAGCGCATGAATTTTCCAAACGCACATCCCGGCTCTCGCTTTGCCCTATCTTCGCGCGTTGCGCTGATTGCCGCTGCGCTCGCCGTCGCTGCGGGAGCCGCGCGAGCCGATCGCATCGAGAATGGCGTCGCCGTCTTTGCCGCGCTCGACAAGGTGACGGCCAAGATCTCGCGCCTGGAGGTGCCGCTCAACCAGACC
>CAXMLT010000081.1:0-2355 GCA_964194245.1 uncultured Hyphomicrobium sp. | reverse complement strand
GCCGCTACACCGTCTCGCTCGAGCGCTGCCGCGCAAACGCGCTCGCTTCACAGGCTTTATCGCTGCCTCTGGAATGGTCCGATGAGACGCATCGTTTCCGTTTGGCTCCCGCTCTGGCCGATCGAGCGCATGAGCCGCGCCACGCCCGCCGCGGTGCCGTCTGATCTCCCGCTTGCGCTCGTCGAGCCGGGGACGCATGGCATCCGCATCACCGCCGTCAACGCCAAGGCGGCGGCGGAGGGGGTTCGCGTAGGCCAGGCGCTCACGGATGCACGTGCCGCGCTGCCGGCACTCCTCTCGCGTCCCGCCGAGCCGCGCCGCGACCGCGTCGCGCTGATGAAGCTCGCGCGCTGGTGCGGCCGCTACGGACCTGCCCGCAACGTCGACGGCGTGGACGGGCTGTGGATTGACGTGACCGGTGTCGCGCATCTGCACGGCGGCGAGGAGCGGCTCCTGGAGGACCTGCTCGGCAAGCTTTCCCGCTTCGGGCTCACCGCGCAGGCGGGCCTCGCCGATACCTTCGGCGCCGCCCACGCGCTCGCCCGCTTTGCCCCGCCCCGGCGCGTGCCGTCGAGCGAAGGCGAAACGTCGTGGCGCTATGATTTCGCCAGCACCATCGCGCCGGCGGGCGAAACGGAGCTGCGGCTCGGCCCCCTTCCCGTCGAGGCCTTGCGGCTCGCGCCGGAAGCCGTACTGCTCTTGAAGCGTCTGGGGCTCAGGCGCATCGGCCAGCTCTACCGCCTGCCGCGCTCGGCGATCGAGCGCCGTTTCCGCTCATCGGAAGCTGCCGAGGCCGTCCTGCGGCGCCTCGACCAGGCCTTGGGCGTCAAGTCCGAGCCGCTGCCCGCGCTGATCGAGCCCCCCGCGCTCTACGTGCAGCGCTCCTTCCCCGATCCGCTCATCTCCTCAGCCAGCCTCGAAGCCGAAACCGAACGGCTCGCGGTCGAGCTGTGCGCGAGCCTCGAGGCGCGCGGGCTCGGCGCCCGCCGCGTGCACCTGTCGCTCTATCGCGCCGACGGCACGGTCGCCGAAGCGCGCGCCGGCATGAGCTTTCCCTGCCGCACGCCCGAGCACCTGCTGGCTCTTCTGAAGGAGAAGCTCGAGGCGCTCGATGCCGGCTTCGGCGTCGACATCCTCGTGCTCTCAGCCGTGCAGGTCGAACGCCGCGACACCCCGCAGGCGGCGCTGGGCGCGCGGCTCTCAGGTGCGGCGCGTTCCGATCCGGCGCTCCTCGTTGATAGACTCGCCAACCATCTGGGCGCCGGGCGCGTGAGCCGCCTGGAGCCGCGCGCAAGTCACATCCCCGAGCGGGCGGAGGCGCGCGTGCCGGCGCTGCGCGACAGCGCGCCGGCACGCGGCAAAGGCCAGCCATGGCCGGTTGCGCCCGCGGCCCCGCGGCCACCGCTGCTCTTGTCCGCGCCCGAGCCCATCCGCGTCGTCGCCGAGGTGCCCGAAGGTCCGCCCGCCCGCTTCACATGGCGCCGGGTGGAGCGCCGCGTCGTGCGCTTCCAGGGCCCGCAGCGCATAGCGCCCGAGTGGTGGCGCGAGATCGGGACGAAGACGAGCCGCACGCGCGACTACTACCGCATCGAGGACGAGGGTGGCGCCGGCTATTGGGTCTACCGCGAAGGGCTCTACGGCCGCGACGAGGAGCCGCCGACATGGTTCCTGCACGGGTTGTTCGGCTGAAACTGCAAAAGGTTCGAGCATCGTGCCGCGTTACGCCGAGCTGCAGGTCACGACCAACTTCTCTTTCCTGCGTGGTGCCTCGCACGGGGAGGAGCTCGTCGCGCAGGCGAAGGCGCTGGGCCTCGACGCGATCGCGGTCACCGACCGCAACTCGCTCGCGGGTGTCGTGCGCGCGCACCTCGCGGCGAAGGAGGTGGGGCTGCGGCTGATCATCGGCGCGCGCCTCGACCTGCAGGATGGCCCGAGCCTCTTGTGCCTGCCGCGCGACCGCGCAGCCTATGGGCGGCTGTCGCGGCTTCTCTCGCTCGGTCAGATGCGCGCCGAGAAGGGCCAGTGCACGCTTTATCTCGACGACGTCGCGAGCCACGCCGAGGGGCAGATCTTCATCGTGCTCGCGCCCGAAGGCTGCGACTGGCGCGAGACGCAGCCCGCATCTGCCGACGCCGAAGCTCCACGTGCCGCCGCCATCCTCCCGTTTTCGCCGAGGTCCTCGACCCCCCACCCTGTCCCTCAAGGGGGGAGGGAACGAAAAACTGCGAACCCGACCTTGACCTTGCAGACGAAGAACGGACGACAAAATGGGGTTTCTCTCCCGAAAGGGGCGAGCACAACCTCCCCCGTTTTCTCTCCCTCCCCACGTCATGGCGGAGCCATGCTTCGCATGGA
>CAXMLT010000080.1:0-6223 GCA_964194245.1 uncultured Hyphomicrobium sp. | reverse complement strand
CTCGCCTTCGAGGCGCGGCTTGCCCGGCGTCAACACGGAGAGCCGGCGCTCATAGGCGGCCCAGATGCGTGCAGCGCGCCCCTGCACCGCCGGGTCGGGATCGGCGAGGCGGGCAAGGTAGGCGGCGAGCGGTTCGGCGCGCTCGGGCTCAGGCAGGTAGCCGACGAAATCGGCGTAGAGATCGGGGCGGAAAATTCTCGGACCGTCGACGAAGGCCCATTGGACCTCCTCAGGTGTGCCGAGAAAGACCGCGCGCAGCACGAGCCCCAGCACGCGGTCGGGGTGTGCTTGCGCGTAGGCGAGCGCGAGCGTCGAGCCCCACGAGCCGCCGACGAGGAACCACCGCTCCATGCGCAAATGCTCGCGGATGCGCTCGATGTCGGCGACCAGGTGCTGCGTCGTGTTGGCTTCGAGCCGCAAATGAGGATGGCTGCGCCCCGCTCCGCGCTGGTCGAGCAGCACTGCCCTGAAGCGATTGGGATCGAAAAGTGCGCGGTGGAAATGCTGCGAGCCGCTGCCCGGTCCCCCGTGCAGGAAAAGCGCCGGGATGCCGTCGGCGCGGCCGACCTCCTCGACGTGGATCCAGTGGCCATCGCCGACGTCGAGCATGCGCGCATCGTAGGGGCGCAGTTTGCCCTCCAGACCCTCGGCGCTTCTTTCCTCGACGGGTTGGCTCATGGCTACAGCAGCGGCACCAGATACGTGACCACGCCGCGGACCTGCGGCTGGCTTTCCTGCCCCGGAGGGTTATCGGGCAGACGCACGCCCGAGTAGAAGAGCTGAACGTGCAGGTTCTCGAACGGTCCCGACATGGGTTGGTATTCGGCCTCGAAGTTGATCTCGTTCTGGCGCGACTGCGATGCGCCCGTGGTCGGATCGATGACGTTGAAGCCCTTCCCATAGCGCATCTGAAACTTCAACCCATCGGTGATGATACGCGAGAAATCGTAGGCCGCGCCGACGACGACCGTGGTCTCGCCCGCGTCATTGAAATTGAGCTGGTCGAGCACCGTATAGGCCGGGAAGCTGCCGAACGGGCCGTTGAGGTCGGCGCCCTTGCCGTTCTCGGAGATCGCCGCGAGGATCGTCGCATCGTGGTAGCTGGCGGCAACGCGGCCCGAGACCTGCGAGGTCTCGAAGGGTGAGCCCGGCATCAGCTCCTCGCCGATGGTGCGCTGGTCGGTGTAGTTGGCGCTCACGCGGAACTGCGCGCCACAGGCAAGCTTCGGGAATATCCAGTCGAGCTCAGCGAACGCGGTGTTGAGGGTGTCGGGGATGGTGTAGTCGATGGCACCGAGCGTCAGCCCGGCGATCGGCACGATCTTGGCGCCGGCGACGATGACGCCGCGATCCTCGGTGACGCCCAGCGCTTGGGAGAACGGTACGAAGTAGCTCTGATCGCGCGCCTTGAAGCCTTACAGGTAGGCGACGCCGTAGTCGAGCGTCTGTGCCTCATCGCGTCGGCGCACAAGTCCAACGCCCTCGACCGTGTTGGGGATCATGCGGTTGTCCTGCGGATTGATGTAGGGCGTCTTGATGAGCTGACGCCCGACGACGAGCTCCTGCCCGAACCCGCGCATGCGCGCGTTGGCGACGGCGACCGAGCTCACCTCCGCCTGCTGGTCGGTGAGCAGAAGCGTGCCGCCCTCGTCCTGCGGCGCGTAGATCGGCTGCGCGCTGGCGACCGCGGCCTCGAGCTGCAGCCAGTCATCGTGCCAGCCGGAACGGAAGCCCAGCGCGGAGCCGCCGGCCCAGGCCTGCGAGACCGAGGTGTCGCTGTTGTGCCGATCAAGGTAGCCGGTGCGCAGGTAGAGATCGACGTTCATGTCGCGGAAGAACGGGTCGTCATAGCGCAGGCGCTCCTTGAGGTCATCGAGCAGCACCGGGCCTTCAGGCTTGGGCACAGCGGGGCCGAACTGCGGCAGCCGGGCTACGGGACCACTGGGCAGCAATTGCTGGCGCTGGAACGTCCTCTCGATGGGGCTGTAGACATCGCCGGCATTGGAAGGCACACGCTCGGCGTCGTCGTCCTGGTCGGCACGAGCAGGCAATGCTCCGAGCCCCACGCCGTGAAGCGCAGCAGCGGCGAGCAGAGTTGCGGCGAGCGGCGAGAATCGCCGCCGGCTGTTCATGGCATGGGACCGTATGGCCGAATCGGAAAGCACGCCGGACCCTGCTTGCGCGGTAGCAGAGGGCGCGCGGAGCGACAAGTCGCACAAGCCGTTCCCTCTGGAACTGAAGCGCCGCTGGCGTCGTGTCTACTCTCCTCGGCCGGCGATCTCGGGGCTCTGTAAACCCGGGCTCGAGACCGGCGAAAAAACGTGTCTAGAGAGGAGACTAAAATGAAGACCCGATACCTCGCCCTCGCCGCCCTCGTGGCGGCCGGCGGCGCGGTTTCAACGCTGCCTGCCAGCGCGAAGCCGGACGATGCGGCGGCTGTCGTGAGCTGCCAGGACATCTGGGTGATGCGCAACCAGATCTACAAGGACAACGGCTACTGCTTCAAGACCAAGCGGGCCCGCAGCTACTTTGGCAACGGCGGATGCTGGGTCGACAACGAGAGCGATGTGCAGATGTCGTGGAAGGAGCGCAAGCTCGTGATGAAGTACAAGCACTGGGAAACAGTTAAGGGATGCTGAACCTCGGAGAGGCCGGGGCCGCAAGGCTCCGGCCCTCTGTGTCAGTCACGCCTTCGTCAATGCTCTTGCCACGGCTCACCCAATGCTGGTTATGACGCGCCAACATCAAAGCGAACTCGTCGGCCTTGGGCTCTTGCCCGTCACCACATAATAACGGTTTTCGATTGATTGCTGCGCCGCGCAATCGATTACGAACGCCAAGCCTGATGTCACTTGCTACAATTCAATGCTGACCAAGATTAGGTCGCCAGCGGGCTCGTCCGCGATTCTGCCATGCAAAGGAGAGTTACCCCATGGACCTCTCGTCACTGATCATTCAGCTCATTGGCGGTGCTGTCGGCGGCAATGCCGCCGGGGCGGTTTCCAAAGACACGAGCCTTGGGACGCTTGGCAACACCATCGTCGGCGCGCTCGGTGGCGGCGTCGGCGGTCAGATCCTCAGCTCCGTTCTCGGCTTGGGCGGCGCGGCCGCGGCCTCCGGGCTGGATATCGGCACCATCGTTTCCGGCTTTGTGACGGGGGGCGTCAGCGGCGGCCTCACTGCGCTCGTCGTTGCATTCATTAAATCGAAGATGTCCGCCTGACCTGTTGACCCGCTAGGGCTCCGGTCGCTTCGCGCGCAACGGCTCTAAAATTCGGTCGTCTCGAATACGTCGTCGATCTTGGCAACCACGTCGTTCATGGCGTTCGGCGCTAAATTGCTCGTGTTGACGACGACGCAAAAATCCGTGCCGTCGGGGCGCGACGCGGCAAAGCTGCTCGTGCCGGCCATGCCGCCGGAGCGTGCCCAGCGTCCGGAGCGCCGCGGCCCGAAGCCCCAGATGGCGTAGTGACCGGCGAAGCGCGCAACCGCACCGGCGGTCGCCGCCATGCCGCCGGCCGCGTCCATCACCTCCGTCAGCCAGTCTTGGCCGCCGTACGGTAGAGGGGCCCAAACCTTCTTGTCCGGGGAACTCCGGCGTCAGCCCGGTTCCCGGCTGGTCGTAGAAGCCCTCGCCGGGGAGCCGCATGTCCTTGCGCGTGTGCGCGACGAATACCCCGTCGATGCCGAGCGGCGCCGTCACGCGTTGGGTGAGCGCATTGCCGTAGGTGTCGCCTGCCGCCTTCTCGGCGACGAGCCCGAGCATCAGGTAGCCGAAGTTGGAATAGCTCTCTTTGCTGCCGGGATCGAACTGCAGCGGCTCGCCAACCATGAACCGCGCGATATCCCGCTTCGTCGGCGCATTGCGCAAGCCGAGCTTGTTGGCGATCACGCGCATCTTGAAGCAGGGATCGAAGCCCGCGGCCTTGCGATCCCAGCCGCCCTTGTGATCGAGAAGCTGGTCAACAGTAATTGTGCGCAGGCGCGGGTCGACTGATTGGCCGGGCAGCGCCACCTGCTCCAGCCCGAGGTAGGGGAACACCGCCGCGTCAAGCTTGACGGCGCCCGCTTGCACGAGGGTGTAGATTAGCGCCTCGGTGAAGGCCTTGCTCACGCTCGCGACGCGAAACGGGCTCGCAGTTCCGACCACGGGATAGTCGGGCTCGGCCCAGGTGTAGGCGCGTTCGAACAGCACCTCGCCCTGCCGCGCAACCGCTACGGCGCCGGCGCGAATTCCACGTTGCTCCATGAATTCGCGCATGATCGCGTCGATTGCGTCGAGCTTCTCGAAGCGATCCCCGGCGATATTCCAGCGGCGCGTCGCCGCCGAGGCTGCGCGGCGCGGAAGCGCCGACAGCAGCACAGCACTGCCGATGAGGGCGAGACTTTCGCGGCGATTCCGCATTCCGCCGAAGGGCATGTAACCGGTTTCCTATCGACGTTCCCCGCTGAAACGGCACCAAAGCTACCGCATCTGCGCAATAGCCGAACGCTATGGAGACAGAAGTTAGTCCGTATTTCCGGTCGCCGCCGCGACCGCTATTCTCGGAGCCAGAAGTTAGCCCCGCGTAACGGCCACGCCTGAGCAGCGCATCATGACCCCGGCCAAACCAGCATCCGCTATGAAAACGGCCCTTGTCCTCGCGGGCGGCGGGAGTCTCGGTGCAGTTCAGGTCGGCATGTTACGCGCGCTCCTCGAAAGCGGGGTCGAACCCGACATGGTCGTCGGATCGAGCGTCGGCTCGATCAACGGCGCTTATTTTGCCGGCGATCCGACCCTCGACGGTATCGCCAAATTGGAACGGCTCTGGTGCGGCCTCAAGCGCAGGGACATCTTTCCCAGGACCTGGCGCAGGCTCTTCGGTTTTATTCGCGGGCGTGGCCATCTCGTGACCTCCGACGGCCTGAGGCGTCTGCTCGACAGCCATCTTCCCTATCGCGACCTGAAGGACGCGGCCGTTCCAGTTCACATCGTCGCCTGAGACGTGCTCTCGGGCAAAGCCGTGGTGCTTTCGCGCGGCCCGGTGACGCAAGCAATCCTCGCCAGCACGGCGATCCCGGCCGCCTTCGCGCCGGTTGAGATCGACGGGCGGCTGCTGTGCGACGGAGCCGTCGCCAGCAATACGCCGGTGACCGCTGCGATCTCGCTCGGAGCGCGCAGGCTGATTGTCCTGCCGACGGGTTTTGCCTGTGCCCCGGAACGGCCTCCGAGTGGCGCTATAGCAAGCGCGCTGCACGCCATCACGCTACTAACCGCGAGCCAGCTCGTGGCGGAGCTGGAACGGATCAGGTAGCCGACGCAATATCACATTCTCCCGACCGCCTGCCCGCTCGGCGTGTCGCCGTTCGATTTCGCGCGAACGCAGGAGCTCATCGATCAGGCCTACCGGAGGACACTGAGTTGGATTTCAGAGGGCGGTCTCGACAGCAACGTCATCCCGGATGCGCTTCGCCCACACTCGCATACCGCGCCAACGGCGTCTCGACCCGTCCTCGCTAGGACGGAGGGGGGCCGTTCCGGACGATCGGCACCCGTATCTCCATTCAACAGAACAGCCGCTCCTTCGCTCAAGCTGGCCGTGTGAGCTCCCCCATCACGTCTGCTGGTAGACCGCGACGACCTTGTCGAAGGCGCGCGCGGCGAGATCGTCGCGCCGGATGAGGAAATAGACCGTGCCTTCGACAAACCTCTGCCGGAGGCAATCCTTGAGGTCGATCTGGAGCAGGAGAAGCCATTGCCCGGCAGCCGGCACGATGCGCGGCCAATTCTCCTCTACGGCTTGCCGCGTTAGATGCTGCACCCCGAACTCGGTAACGGTCACGGCGCTGTAGCGCGGGTCGGCCTGCTGGGGCAGCGGCAGCCCCAGCAACTGCTGGCGCGCGGCGCCGTCCATGTGGTCGTCGAACAGCGCGTCGATGCTCGCCTCGAAATCCTCATCGCCAAGCGCCTCGACGAGCTCGGCGTCGGCTTCGTGGTTGCTTGGATCGGTCTCGATGGTAAAGCGGGAGGGCGGGCGCAACATTGGGCGGAGCCGCATGGGGCGCGCCGGTCGTTGGATCGAGCAAATTGAGCCGCAACTCAATCGCTGCCAAGGATGAGCGCACGGCGCCCAAACAGCAACCCGCCCAAGATGAACTTCAGGAGGGCGGCCCGGCCCGCAACGGTCGTGAGGTCTTGATCAGCCTGCACTAGAACTCAGCCCCGTCAGCGATGGCGGGGCTT
>CAXMLT010000079.1:0-2076 GCA_964194245.1 uncultured Hyphomicrobium sp. | reverse complement strand
TCAAGGACGGCAAGGGCGGCCTGCGCGATCTGCACACGCTGCACTGGCTCTCGAAATACCTCTACGGCCAGGGCGTGGGCGCGGCGACGGTTGCCGCCGGCATCTTCAAGCCGGACGAGGTCGCCACCTTCCGGCGCTGCGAGGACTTCCTCTGGACCATCCGCTGCTACCTGCACTTCTTCAACGGCCGCGCCGAGGAGGTGCTCTCGTTCGACGTGCAACCCTGGCTCGCCGAGCAGCTCAGCTACCACAGCCGCAGCGGCCTGCTCGCGGTCGAGCGCTTCATGAAGCACTATTTCCTCGTGGCGAAGGACGTGGGCGACCTGACCACGATCCTGTGCTCGGCGCTCGAGATGCAGCAACTCAAGACGTCGCCGGGCCTGAGCCGGCTGTTGCGCCCGCTCAACTGGAAGGCGCGGCGCCAGCTCCGCACGCGTACCGATTTCCGCATCGACAACGATCGCTTGAACGTCGCCGACTCGGACGTGTTCAAGCGCGATCCGGTGAACCTCATCCGCTTCTTCGCCGAGGCGAGCCAGACAAACGCGTTCCTGCACCCGGACGCGATCCGGCTGCTGCGCCAGTCGCTGCGCCTCATCGACGACAAGCTGCGCGCCGACCCGGAGGCGAACCGCATTTTCGTCGAGCTGCTGAGCCGTGAAACCGGCGCCGAGATGTCGCTGCGGCGCATGAACGAAGCCGGGGTGCTCGGCCGCTTCGTCCCCGAGTTCGGGCGCGTCGTCTCCATGACGCAGTTCAACATGTACCACAGCTATACCGTCGACGAGCATCTGATCCGGACGATCGGCATGCTGACCGATATCGAGCGCGGCGGCGCCTCGCGCGAGCTGCCGCTCTCAACCGAGATCATCAAGACCATCCAGAACCGCCGCGCGCTGTTCGTCGCCGCGTTCCTGCACGACATCGGCAAGGGCCAGGAGGAGGATCATTCGATCGTCGGGGCGCGCGTCGCCCGCAAGCTCGGGCCCCGCTTCGGGCTGAGTGCGGCCGAGACGGAGACGGTGGCGTGGCTCGTCGAGAAGCACCTAGTGATGAGCAGCATCGCGCAGAGCCGCGACCTTTCCGATCCAAAGACCATCCGCGATTTCGCCGACGTGGTGCAGAGCCCCGAGCGGCTGAAGCTGTTGCTGCTGCTCACCGTCGCCGACATCCGCGCCGTCGGACCTGGCGTGTGGAACGGCTGGAAGGGCCAGCTCCTGCGCACGCTCTATTACGAGACCGAGCCGGTCGTGGCGGGCGGCCATACGCAGGTGAAGCGCAGCCAGCGCGTCGCGGACGCCCAGGAAGCTCTGCGCAGGGAGCTCGCCGATTGGCCTCCAGCCGAGGTCGAGCGCTTTGTCGATCGCCACTATCCCGATTACTGGATGCGCACCGACACCGCGCGCCAGGTCGAGCACGCAAAGTTGTTGCAGCGGGCGGAGAAGGAAGGCCTGCATCTCGCCACCGAGACGACGACCGACGCCTTCACCGCCGTTACCGAGCTGACCGTGATCGCGCCCAACCATCCGCGGCTGCTGGCGCTGTTCGCTGGCGCCTGCGCGGCAGCGGGCGCCAATATTGCCGGCGCCCACATCATGACGACGCGCGACGGCTATGCGCTCGATACCTTCCTGCTGAACCGCGAGTTCCGCGAGGATGAGGACGAGCTGCGCCGCGGACGCCGCATCGGCGACACGATCGAGCGCCTGTTACGCGGCGATGCTTGGATGCGCGATCTGATGGCCGCGCGCGGCGCGCCGCCGCGGCGTATCATGGCCTTCACGGTCGAGCCGGAGGTGATCGTCAACAACGCGCTGTCGGATCAGTTCACCGTGATCGAGGTGGCGGGACGCGACCGGGCCGGTCTCCTCTATGAGCTGACGAGCACCATGTCGAACCTGTTCCTCGACATCACGTCGGCGCACATCACCACATATGGCGAGAAGGCGGTCGACGTGTTCTACGTTACCGACCTCACGGGCAAGAAGGTTACGCACGAGCCGCGCCAGGCGGCGATCCGCGAGCAGCTGCAGAAGGTGCTCGAGGGCGAGCCGGTAAAGTCGGCAACAGAGCTCC
>CAXMLT010000078.1:0-4217 GCA_964194245.1 uncultured Hyphomicrobium sp. | reverse complement strand
ACGGGGTGGAGGGGGTGAGCAATTACCGCCGTCCGATAAAAGACAGCCCGCCCGGGGAACTCATGGTCTTTCGGTCGGGCTGCAGACGGACGAAGGGACCCCGATGTCAAATCCACCGCACCGCACAACCTCCCCCGACATGTTTTCCTCTCATCAGAAAAGCCGGGAGCAGAAGCAACCTGTCCCGGCCCTGCGACAGTGTCGCAGTACCCCACGGAGTAAGAGATGGGTATCTTTAGTATACACCGTTCAGAGCATCGCGCAACGTCAGCACCCGGTAAGCGCGGGCACAATCTTCCACCGCTGACAATCATTAACAATGTACCCGAGGATCGGTATCGTGGCTTCACAATAGAGCTTGCGTCCCGCAGTGACGGAGCGATTGTTGCCACCGTGAGTGAACTCGGCAACCGCTTGGCCAAACTCAGCGTAGAGCCAGGTCTTCTCATTCGAGCTGGGCACGAGGCCCAGTTGCCTGAAGACAAGAGTTGGCTCGGCGCTACGCTTGAACAGGCCTTGGAACCTCTTCGTGAGAAGTACGAACTCGGCACGGAGACTGTTATCGAGGCAAACGCTCGTGCTGCCCTTGAGCAGGCACGTCTTGCTTTGATCCAGTGACACGCAGGGGCGGTAGGTTCTATCTTCCCCTGCCGCCCCCTTTTTCGCTGTCACACAAGGAACCTTATCTTATCAGGCGAATGGGAACTCAGTACTCTGCACGAAATGCGCCTAATGCCGAGAGTGGCCGCCGCTGCACGCTTTACCCGTTGTAAAACGCGCGACCGTGACCGCGCAGCCAGAGTTCATTTGTCAGTCCAGACGATATCGGCAAGGTACACCCACGCTCCTTCAGCTCCTTGTCGCTCGAACATCCTTTTCGCCGCCAAGTCCATTTTGACATACACGTTTCGCGAGGCGTCATGGAGGATCAGCTCGTTCGCGCGCTCCTCGGTGGTGCGGAACGTCCACTTGCTGTTGCGCGTGTTCGTTTCGACCCACTCGCCGGTTGGCATCCTTCGGACATTGCCTGTAACCAGCGTTCCCGCATCGTAGCGCCGGTACATTATGATGTTGATCGGTCTAACCGCCGCCGTTTTCGCTTCTGCGTCTTGGCGCGCACGCGCTTCAGCTGCCTTCTTCTCTACGGTAGCGCGCTCATCCTGTTGCCGTTTCGCCTCCTCCGCTTTTTGCGCAGCCAAGCGTTCGTCCTGCATTTTTTTCAGCTCGGCTGCATGGCGCGCGCTTTCATCCGCCAGCCGCTTTTCCTGGACAGCGCCCAATTCCTTCTGGCGCGGAAGTTCCACGTCCGCTCGTGCTTTCTCGTCCTGTGATTTTTTAGCGGCGGCTACCGCATCCACGCGCCGTTTGGCCTCGGCTTCGATTCTGCTGCGATCTGTCGCTTGCCAACGGGAATATTCGAAACCTAGGTAAGCGCCACCGAAGAGCGCAAGCGAAGCACCGATCGCGATCGCCCATCTCGTTGGATTTCGCTTTGCCGCTACGCTCACCTTCGAGAGCGCATCGTGCAGTACGCGTGTTGCCGGCAGACCGGGAACGCGCGCCTGTGAACCTGAGCCAAGCATTATGGGTCGCAACAATCGCGCAGTCATTCTGCCCATATCGGGCAGGATGTCATCGTGCACTATCGCTGGCATCCATTGCACGGGCGGAGCGCACGGCGCATTCAGGGCGAGCGGCGTGCATCGGGCGTGTTTGTGCACGTCGAGCTGACGCCTGGTGTCGTGACGATCTTGCCGGCGTGGAAGGTGGACGCGGTTTATTGTGCTGCTCTCAAGGTTGGCGCACCTCAGGTCTCGCTGGCGGCCCTTTGCGAGCTGCACGAGCTTCTGATCGCCTGCGAATCGCGGCTGCTGTCCGCGGACGGTAACACCGTCACGCAGGAGGCAAGCAATGGGATCGCTTGTACGGCTCGTACAGAAGACGGCAGTCGTCCCGAGAGCACAACACAAGGCGCCGGCGGAGCCGCGGCAACTCGACCTCGTGCTCGACAACACAAGACTGCGGGGCATGACGCCGGCGGAACGGCATGCGGTCATTCGGTCTCTGGCGCTTCTCATGCTGGAAGCGCGCGGCATCGCAACGCAGGAGGCCGGCGATGACAACGCATGACGCGCTCCTGCCGGCAGCCGTGCTGCAACGCAAGGCGATCGTCTATGTCCGTCAGTCGACGCCGCAGCAAGTTCAATCGAACCTGGAGAGCCAGAGGCGCCAGTACGAGCTGGTCGAGGTCGCACGTCGACGCGGCTTCGCCAACGTTGAAGTGATCGATGACGATCTTGGCCGCACGGCGAGCGGCACCGTCGAGCGTCCAGGTTTCGATCGGTTGGTCGCTGCTCTGTGCGCCGGCCAGATCGGCGCCGTGCTCTGCCTCGATGCCTCGCGGCTCGCCCGCAACGGCCGCGACTGGCATCATCTGCTGGAGCTGTGCGGATTGGTGGAAGCCCGCGTCATCGACCATGACGGTGTGTACGACCCGTGCCGGCCTAACGACCGACTGCTGCTCGGCATGAAGGGCAGCATCAGCGAGTTCGAGCTGGGGATCATCCGATCGCGCATGTATGAGGCGGCACGATCGAAGGCCAAGCGCGGCGAGCTTAGGATCTCGATCCCAATCGGCTACGCCTGGGACCGGCACGTCGGCCTCGGCCTCGATCCTGATCTTCGGCTGCAGGAGGTGATCAGACTCGTGTTTCAGAAGTTCCGAGAACTTGGTAGCGCCCGCCAGGCGCTGTTGTGGATGGCGTCGCAGAACATCCACTTTCCCTACCCGTCGGATGGCAGAACGTTGACGTCGTTCGAGTGGCGGCCGATCAGGTATCGCAACGTTATCTCGATTCTCAAGAACCCCTTCTATGCCGGCGTCTACGCCTACGGGAAGAGCGAGAAGCGCACCGCGATCGTCGATGGCCGTGCGCGCAAGAGCTACGGCCACCGCAAGCCGATGGGCACGTGGGAGGTGTTCATCAAGGATCATCACGAAGGCTACATTGGTTGGGCGGAGTACGAGCGCAATCAGGTGCTGCTCGCCGGCAACGCCTACGGCTGGGTCGGCGAGACGAAGTCTGGCCGCGGCGGGCGAGCACTGCTGGCTGGTCTCATCTGTTGCGCACGTTGTGGCCGTCGGCTCAAAGTTGTCTACAACGGACGCTATCCCCGGCCCGTCTACAGGTGTGACAACCCGAACCTGCTGCTGGGGAAGAAGCGCTGCTTCAGCTTCGGCGGCAAGCGAATCGACAAGGCAATCGCAGCCGAGACGCTGTGCGCCGTGGCGCCGATGGCGATCGAGGCGGCGATGGAGGCCGAGCGCATGCTGAGAGGAGAGGACCAGGATCGGCGGCGTATTGCCGAGCTGGAGCTGACCCAAGCCCAGTATGATGCATCACTTGCCGAACGTCGCTATGCTGCGTGCGATCCTGATAATCGCCTGATCGCTGCGCAGCTGGAGAAGTCGTGGGAGACCGCGTTGCAGCGTGTCGAGGCGTGCCGGCAGCGGCTCGATGGAATGCGTGCGCCCGATGTCGGCGGCGCTCGTCCGGATTTTACGGGTCTAGCTGATGATCTCTCGGAAGCATGGAGGGCGCAGGGGACGACGATGCGAACGCGCCAGCGACTGGTGCGGGCCCTGATCACGGAGATCATCGCCGATGTCGATGAGAAGGCTGGCGAGATCGTACTCGTTATCCACTGGAAGGGCGGCCAGCATTCCGAGCTGCGCTTCCGCAAGCCAAAAACTGGCGAGCACGGTTGTCAGACCGCCGAGGAGGCTATTGCCGTGATGCGCAGCATGGCCGGCCGCTGGTCCGACCAAGACATCGCCGCATCGCTGAACCGCATGGGCATTCCGACCGGCCAGGGCAAGACCTGGACCGCGCACCGTGTCGGCTCGTTGCGCCGCGTCCGCGGCATCCACGGCTACCGCTCCGCAGAAAAGGACGGCGAATGGCTCACGATGCGCGAAGCAGCCGCAAAGCTCGGCGTCAGCCATCATCAAGTCCGCAAGCTCATCAAGGCCGGCGCCCTGGTCAGCGAGCAGATCATACCCGATGCACCGCACCAAATCCGCGCCGCAGACCTGCAGTCCAAGCAGGTAGCCGCCGCGCTCAGGTGTAAAGGTCGCCCGTGTCGGGCACAGTCCGAAAAACAGATCTCAATGTTTCCAGACACTTGAAGAGGGGGTGCAGAATGAAACAGGCATC
>CAXMLT010000077.1:0-3686 GCA_964194245.1 uncultured Hyphomicrobium sp. | reverse complement strand
GGTGCCGGGCCGCTTCAAGGACTACATCTCGACACCGAAGCAGAACAACTACCAGTCGATCCACACCACCGTCGTCGGGCCGCGTCATCAGCGCGTCGAGCTGCAGATCCGCACGCGCGCCATGCACGATATCGCCGAGTACGGCGTCGCCGCGCACGCGCTGTACAAGGATGCGGGGCGCCTCAATGGCCAGGGCGCCGGCGCCAAGACGACGGAATCGCTGCAGAAGGACAGCGGCCCCTACGTTTGGCTGCGCCGGCTCGTCGATACGCTGCTCGAGGGCTCGAACCCGGAAGAGTTCCTCGAGCACACCAAGCTCGAGCTGTTCCAGGACCAAGTGTTCTGCTTCACACCCAAAGGGCGCCTCATCGCCTTGCCGCGCGATGCCACCCCGCTCGACTTCGCCTACGCCGTGCACACCGACATCGGCAATGCCGCCGTCGGCGCCTTCGTCAATGGCCGGCATGTGCCGATCGATACGCCGCTGCGCAACGGCGACGAGGTGGAGATCGAGACGGCGAAGGGCCACTCCCCGCCCGCCGCGTGGGAGAACCTCGTCGTCACGGGACGCGCGCGCTCTGCGATCCGCCGCGCCGCCCGCGACGCCGTGCGCAAGCAATACCGCGAGCTTGGGCGCCGGCTGCTTGCCTCGCGCTTTGAGCAGCTCGGCGAGGAGCTGAACGACGACATCCTGAAAAAAGCGCTGCCCCGTCTCGGGCGCAAATCGCTCGAAGATGCGCTCGCCGCCATCGGCCGCAACGAGCTTTCGATCGAGGACGTGGTGCGCGCGGCCATCCCCGATGCGGACAAGCGCAAGAGCGAGAAGGCCTCCTACCGCCGCACGCGTCGTTTCGGGCGCGCCCGCGGCCAGGAGGGCTGGTTCAACATCGATCGCGTGATGAGCCTCAAGTTCCGGGCCGACCAGGAGCCGAAGGGCACCGGCCTTGCCATCCGGGGCGTCAAGGACGACCTGCCAGTGACGTTCGAGCCGGGCGGCGCGGTCCCGGGCGACCGCATCGTGGGCGTCTTGATCCCGGCGGAGGGCATACGCATCTTCCAGATACACTCGCCCCGGTTGAAAGAGTTCGAGCACGAGGGCTGGATCGACGTCACCTGGGATATCGATCCCGACACCCCCCAGCGGTTTCCGGCCCGGATCAACGTGATTGCCCTCAATGAGCCGGGAACTCTTGCCCAGATAGCCAAGGTTATAGGGGAGGCGGGGGGCAACATCGACAACGTCAGGATGGTGCGCAGAGCCTCCGATTTCACCGAAATGCGTATAGAGCTCGAGGTCTTAGACCTGGTGCATCTAAACCACATCATCGCGGGTCTTCGTGAGAAAGCAGTGGTCAACAGGGTTGAGCGTGTGTTCGATTGATAGGAGAATCGGCCATAGGCGCGAGGCGTGCCTTCGAGTTTTCGGCGGCTTTGGAGTGAGCTGAAGGATGGTGCTTCCTCGTCGTGCCGGCATCTCGCCTCCCACTTCCGGGGAGGCGCGCTCGGGCATTTTGGGTGCGTGGACCCAGAGGCTCAAGGCCGTGGCCCGCCGGCTCGTTAATCTGCGGGCGAGCCCGCATGAGATCGCGCTTGGCTGTGCAGTCGGCGCGTTCGTGTCAGTGACACCTCTGCTTGGCGTGCAGACTATCCTCGCAGTGCTGCTGGCAAGCCTGCTGCGTGGGAGCGTCCCGGCGGCCATCGCCGGCACCTTCGTCGGCAATCCGCTGAGCTGGCCTTTCATCTGGGTATCGACCTATGCCATGGGCCTGCAGATCGTCGGCCTCGAGGGCGTGCTCGACCCCGCAACCTTCCAGCACAACATGCTGCTCGTTTGGGCGGCGGTGGTGGAGCGGTCTCCGCAGTTTCTCGATGCCACGGTGACGCTGTTGTGGCCCCTCGTCTGGCCCATGCTGGCGGGAAGCATCCCTCTGGGTCTGCTCACGGGCGCCGTCGTCTACTATATTTGCAGGAATGGCGTCCAAGCTTGGCGCCATCGTCGTATGACGCGGCACCCCACCGCCGCCGAGTAGATTTTAGTCCGGGTCTGTTCCTGCATGCGTCAGCCGAGCACGCTTCCCCATCTGCGCCTGGGCGTGAATATCGATCACGTGGCCACCATCCGTAACGCACGCGGTGGACGGCATCCCGATCCCTTGCGCGCCGCACGCTTCGCGCTCGAGGGTGGCGCCGACGGCATCACCGCGCACCTGCGCGAGGACCGGCGGCACATTTCCGACAGCGACATCAGGCGCCTGAAGGCCGAGCTAACTTGTCCGCTCAACCTTGAGATGGCAGCGACCGAGGAGATGCTCGAGATCGCCTTGCGTCATTTGCCCAACGCGTGCTGCATCGTTCCGGAGCGGCGCCAGGAGCGTACGACCGAGGGCGGTCTCAATGTCATAAGCGGCGGCGCCCAACTCGCGCGCATCGTGCGCGATCTCAAGGCCGGCGGCATCCGCGTATCGCTGTTCATCGAGCCCGACGCCGGGGCGATTGAGGCCGCGGCCGCGATGGGCGCCGACATCGTGGAATTGCACACGGGCGCCTACTGCGAGAAAGCGCTCGTGGACGATGTGAAGGGTGTCGCCGGCGAGATCGATCGGCTCGCGCGCGCGGCGCGCTTGGCCGCGGGCGAGGGCCTCGAGGTCCATGCCGGCCACGGGCTCACCTTCAACACGGTCGCCGCGGTCGCCCGCATGCCCGAGATCGTCGAGCTCAACATCGGCCACTTCCTCATCGGCGAGGCGATCTTCGGAGGCCTGCCCGCTGCTGTCGGCCGCATGCGCGCGCTCATGGACGAGGCCCGCAAGGGCGTGCTCGAGCCAGTGAGGTCAGCGTGATCATCGGGCTCGGCAACGACATCATCGACATCCGTCGCATCGAGAAGACGCTCGAGCGCTACGGCGAGCGGTTCCTCGATCGCGTGTTCACCGAGGCCGAGCGGCGGAAGTCGGACCACCGCGCTCAGCGCGCCGCCTCCTATGCCAAGCGCTTTGCCGCCAAGGAGGCGTGCGCCAAGGCGCTGGGGACCGGGCTGCGACATGGCGTCTATTGGCGCGACATGGGGGTCATCAATCTGCCTTCCGGGCGCCCGACCATAAGGTTGACCGGGGGAGCAGCCCGGCAGCTCGAGGCCATTACCCCGGACGGCTATGAGGCCCGCATCGATTTGACCCTGACCGACGATTTCCCGCTCGCCGAGGCGGTTGTGATCATCTCGGGCCTGCCCGAGAAGGGCGACTCGCGCTGATGGCGGTCCCTTGGCGGCACGCTGCGACACGAATGCCAGGTGAATTGCGCCCCCGCCGCAAAATCGCTATAGGCGGCGGGCGCGAAGTGCGGGCACGCCCGCGTCGGGAGCTTTGAATGGCGGTAACGGTTAACACAAGAAAGAACGGCTGGATTGAAACAGCCACCATCGTCATCGAAGCGCTCGCCATCGCTATGCTGGTGCGCACCTTCCTCTACCAGCCCTTCAACATCCCGTCGGGGTCGATGAAGGAGACGCTGCTGATTGGCGACTACCTGTTCGTCTCCAAGCTCTCCTACGGCTACAGCCGCTATTCGTTCTACAACCTGATCCCGTTCAACGGCCGCATCTTTGCGGCCGAGCCCAAGCGCGGCGACGTCATCGTCTTCAAGCTGCCGCGCGACAACTCCACCGACTACATCAAGCGCCTGATCGG
>CAXMLT010000076.1:0-3535 GCA_964194245.1 uncultured Hyphomicrobium sp. | reverse complement strand
GGCGGCCAGCACGTCAACAAGACGGATTCGGCCGTGCGCATGACGCATTTGCCGACCGGCATCGTCGTCGTGTCGGCGGAGAAGTCGCAGCACCAGAACCGGCGGCTCGCCATGCAGGTCCTGCGCTCGCGCGTCTACGAGATGGAACGCGAGCGGGCGGACTCGGCGCGCGCTCAGGCCCGCAAGGGGCAGGTGGGCTCCGGCGACCGCTCGCAGCGCATCCGCACCTACAACTTTCCGCAGGGGCGCGTCACCGATCATCGCATCAATCTCACTCTGCACAAGCTCGACGCGGTGCTCGATGGCGTCGCGCTCGATGAGTTCATCGACGCGCTCATCACCGATCACCAGGCGAGCCAGCTCGCGGCCATGGAGAGCCATGCCGGTGCCTAAGCCGACACTCGCGGAGCGTACGGCGATGCAGACCAAGTCTCTTCGGGAGCTGGTGCGCGAGACTTCGCGCTCACTCGCGCAGGCCGGCATCGAAGGGCCCGAGCGTGACGCGCGTTTGCTTGCCGCCGCCGCGATCGGCTGCTCGCCGGCCGAGCTGATCGCGCGTCCGGATCGGGTGGTCGATGAGGCTGCCCGCCGCCGCCTGGCGGAGTTCGTGCGGCGGCGTTGCGCGCGCGAGCCCGTGTCGCGCATTCTCGGCTCGCGCGAGTTCTACGGGCGCTCCTTTGCGCTGTCGCCGGCGACGCTCGACCCGCGTCCCGACAGCGAGACGCTGATCGAGGCGGCGCTGGCGTTCGTTGATGCCAAAGGCTGGCGCGACCGGCCGCTGCGCATCCTCGACGTCGGCACGGGCTCCGGATGCCTGCTGCTGACGCTGCTGGCCGAGCTGCCGCATGCGACGGGCGTCGGCACCGATGTTGCGCAACTTGCGCTCGATATTGCCGCTGTTAACGCGCGTAGTTGCGATATTTCCGGCGACGTTAAGAGACGTTGCACGTTCTTGCGCGCGGATGCGCTGGAGGGCGTCGAAGGGCCGTTCGATCTCTTGGTCTGTAACCCGCCCTACATTCGAAGCAGGGATATTGCCGGCCTCGAGCCCGAGGTGCGCGACTTTGACCCGCCGGCCGCCCTCGACGGCGGCCCGGACGGTCTCCACATCTATCGCCGGATAATCCCCGCGCTGACCCGCGTCGTGCCCCGCGGATTTGCGATTTTCGAGGTGGGGGCCGGGCAGGCGGACGCCGTTACGGAAATGCTGCGATCTTCCATGGACTTGAGCCGGCGGGGCGCGGTCGGCCGGCATGTCGATCTCGGCGGCCAAACGCGTTGTGTGTCCATGGAGATACAGTTGTAACGATGTCTCAAATAAAGGGTTTGAATTAGCGGCGTTCCGCGCTAGTGTTGGTGACAGCCGTATTGATCGTGCGTCGCGATGGGTCCGCGGAACCGCACGACTTGGGATTGCGAAGCAACGGGACGGGCGCGTAGCGCGAACATCCTTTTGCCCCGCTGAAATGGCGATCGCTAGCGGCTTGGCGTCAAACGCCCCTTTCCGACGGATGTAGCGTTGCCTTTTGAGCGTCACGAGATAGAGATGAACGGTGTGCGCCGGCCGACGCTCGACTGAGCTTCTGGTCCGCCACGCCTGCCCTGAGGGTGGGGCAATAGCGAGGAACATCGGCCGGGGCACGGCCAGAACGCACACCCTTTAGCTTTTTAGCTTTTCATCACCACCGAGAACGGAGCCAATGAGGCAAGGACAGCAGAACCGCCGGGGCCGCGGGCGCAACCGCAAGGGACAAAGCCCGCTCACACGCAGCTTCGAGAGCACAGGCCCGGACGTCAAACTCCGCGGGACGCCAGCGCACATCGCTGAAAAGTACATGTCGCTCGCGCGCGACGCGTCCTCGTCGGGAGACCCCGTGCTGGCCGAGAATTATCTCCAGCATGCCGAGCATTATAACCGCATCATCATGGCCTTCCGCGACCAGCATGTGGGACCTGGGGGCGATGGCATGAATGGCGGCGGTCGCCTGGAGCCGGGCGATGAGTTCGGCGACGACGACGGTGATGAAGGCGATCTGCAGCCGTCGATGCAGCCGATGCGCCAGAACGATCACCAGCCGCAGCCGCGCATGGACAATCCGCGTTTCGAGGGGAACCGCGGTGGCAACGACCAGCAGCGCTTCAGGGATCGCGGCGATCGCCATAACAACTACAACCGGCATGACCGCAATGACCGCAATGACCGCAATGATCGCGGGCCAGATCGCGGGAACGACCGTAGCCAAGATCGCGGGCCCGACCGCGGCGGCGAGCCGCGCCACTTCCAGCCGTCGCCTCCACAGCAGACCGCCGACGCGGGTGTCGAGGGCCCAGGGCAGCAGCCGTCGCCGGACAACCAGATGCGCCGGCGCGAACCGCGTTTCCAGCAGCCGAACCACGAGCAGCCGGAGTTCCTGCGCCGGCCCGTGCGTCGCCCGCGCCGCGAAGGCAACGGTGAGCCGAATGGCAACAGCAACGGCAACGGCAACGGCAACGCTGGTCCGGACGACGCGGACCGCGACTAGGTTCGCAGCGCGCCGGTCCGCTGACGTTTTCTGCCCCACCGCCGCGCGTTGTCGTGTGCGCCGCATCTCCTTGACTTTTCCGCCCTTTGGCGAGCGCCCGAATTTTTCGGGACGCGCGGTGACGGGCGTCAATGCGCACGCCTGCGCCACGCCTAGTCTCGCAGCATGAATCGACCTTCGTCGATGCAACCCGAACGCCGGCGCGATGGCCCCTTTTGCCGGAATTGAACCGCCCTATATCACCTGTTGGAAAGGTTTCCGGACGATGCTGCGCTTCATCGGCGGGTAGGTCGGTGGAGCCCCGTTTCCCTAATCAAAGGCGCTCAAACCCGTGCCGTAGGGGCGGAGGAAGCGTGCTCTAGGAGGGACTATGAATTTCGAGGTTTATACTGACCGCGCCCGCGGTTTCGTACAGGCCGCGCAAACCATCGCGCTGCGCGAAGGCCACCAGCAACTCACCCCCGAGCATCTGCTGAAAGCACTGCTCGATGACCCCGAGGGTCTGGCTTCAGGCCTCATCCGCAAGGCCGGCGGCGACCCCAAGCAAGCCCTCACGGCTGTCGATGCGGCGCTTGTGAAGCGGCCGAAGGTATCAGGTGGCGGTGCAGGCCAGCCAGGCGCGACCGGTGAGCTTGCCCGCGTCTTCGATCAGGCCGAGAAGGTCGCCCAGAAGGCAGGCGACAAGTACGTCACCGCCGAGCGGCTGTTGCTGGCTCTCGCGCTCGAGAAAGGCACAGAGGCCGCCAAGATCCTCGCCGACGCCGGTGTGACACCGCAAGGCCTCAACACCACGATCAACGATCTGCGCAAGGGCCGTACGGCCGACACCGCGACCGCCGAGCAGGGCTACGACGCGTTGAAGCGCTATTCGCGCGACCTGACCGAGGCCGCGGCGCAAGGCAAGCTCGATCCCGTCATCGGCCGCGACGAGGAGATCCGCCGCACCATCCAAGTGCTGTCGCGGCGTACGAAGAACAACCCTGTCCTCATCGGCGAGCCGGGCGTCGGCAAGA
>CAXMLT010000075.1:0-2102 GCA_964194245.1 uncultured Hyphomicrobium sp. | reverse complement strand
ACCGCATTCCGGACGGCACCACGAACGCCGGCGCCGCCTGTCTGTTAGTGTGCGCGTCGGACGGCGGCAGCGGAGGCGACCATGAGCGACGACGACGACAAGCTGACTCCGCGCAAGGTGTTCGACGCGCTCCGCTCCAATGGCCTGGAGTTGCGCAGCACGACTTGGCTTCAGCGCGAGCTGGCGACGCAGGAGAGCGTCACGAACCCTGATAAAAGGAAGATCACCGAGCTGAAGGCTGAGCTGGAGAAGCGCCGTCAGCAGCCCTAGTGCCGTCGATTTAGACCCGGGACGGCGAGCCGGCTGGCAAGAAGCCATCCCGGGCCGGGCAGCCGTCAGACGGACGACGAGTCGACGCACGAGAATTCGATTTGTTCCGGGCGCAAAAGACCCGCGCGACCACTTAGGGGAGAAGCCATGGGCCGCGCGGGCGGGCTACATCCGTCCTTGGCTGTCAGACGGGAAGGCCGTGAACGCTGTCAGTTGAATGAGGCAGCGAGGCGGCATCGTTGTGAAGCTCAGCACCGGTCTCAAACTTGGGCTCGGCCTTCTAGTACCGCGGTCCACCGCTCATAGAACGCGAGCATTTCTGCAGTCCGCGCTTCCTGTTCGGCGGTTTCGCCGCGCCAAACGCCGGATTGATCCCGCACGGCAATGTGCACCTGATATTCACGACAAGCGTGGATGCGTTCCGAGAGTTCGCAGAGCAGCGTGCGTGCTCGGTCTAAAGGCAATGGCACCATGACGCCTTCCGTCCTCCGACGTTTTGCCGGGGATGCCGCGAGTCGCGCGATCAGATCAACGCCGGTGCTGTGGACAGAAAAACTCGGCTCCGGCTCGCCGACATGCTGCGGGAGGAGGTGCACTACATGCCGCCCACAGTCCCCGTCGACAAACGAGTTCCGAAAGCCGATTCTTTGCAGAAGGGCGCCGGGATTTTGTTCTTCCACAGGGTTGCAGTCACCGGACTTGCCAAGTAGCCAAGGGTCGGCTCCGCTGGAGCATGGCTCGCACGATTCCCAAGCAACTTTCCTTCGAGTTCGATGAACCGCTGAAGCGGTCCAGGCAGGAGGTTGCGGTTGTGCTCGAAGGCGAGGCGTTTGCCGGCGGTCGTCGGCGCGCAGATCGTCACCGCCGAGCCCGTCTCCGCGGAGACGTACGAGCCGTCCGAGGGCCAGCGTGAAAACGTCTACCTCATCCGCCGCATGAGCAAGTTCGAGGATCGCGCAAACGCCGCCTTGAAGGGCTCTTTGCTTCTTGCATTGCTAGCCGTCTTGGCGAAGAGCGGCGTCCCCCTATCGAGTGCGCTTCTCGAGCGCGCCGGTTTGCCCGGTATCGGTGACGGGCGCCTGCTCACCGGTCTGCTCGCCATCGTGATGTTGGTGTTCGCCGGGGCCGCGGGATACTATGTCCTGCAATCTCGGCACCACGCCGACCAGATGCAGATTCCAGCCATGCGGCGGACGTGGGCTGGGGACTTCGCTCAGACGCTGCTTACGGCTGGCGGAGTGACGTACATCATCATCATCGTGAGCATCGCGTCCCTGTGCCTCGGGGACATGATCTACGCGGTCATCACCCTGCACGAGCGCCTCGTGCATACGATGACGGGGTGGGAGGCCGAGGTCGTGAGACCTTAGTGCGCGAGGGGTTGCGCCTCGCCATTCCGCGGCGGTGCGCGAGATCGGCGCCGAACGAGCGAACCGCTCAGGATCACAGGTCGGAAGGTCGCTCCGCGGTGGGCCATGTGAAGGTCACGCCCGCGATGCTCGTGGTGAGGAACACATCGGCGTCGCCGGGCGCGAACGGGACGTATCTGACCTCTTGCTGACCTCGGATTGCATCGGCGAGCCGCCTCCGGCTTCGCCGCTCAGTTGGACCTCGAAGGGTCCTTTGACGCCGACGCTCGAGAGCCCGTTCACGAAGCTCGTCACGCCGGGGACGATCTTGTGCAAGCCGGCCATCCTGCCCTCCGCTGTTGCGGGACCCCGCTGGGACCCCAAGCGCGAAGCGAGAGCTTACGCCTCGCCTCGACGAGGTGTCAAATTGCCATATTTTAAGCTACTTCTAGGTTGGTTGCGGGGGCAGGATTTGAACCTGCG
>CAXMLT010000074.1:0-7772 GCA_964194245.1 uncultured Hyphomicrobium sp. | reverse complement strand
CGCAGGTTCAAATCCTGCCGGGATCGCCAATCATTATAAGCGCTTAGCGGACGTCTGCGATACACGCTGCGAAATGTTTTCCAACGTGTTTTCCAATCACGCGTTCTTAGCGCGTTCCGTCGACCTCGATTGGATCCTGGAACTCTAGGAGGCTTACAGCCATCGCGGCGACGTGGCCGTCGGGCTGCGTCTTCATGTGTACAGCTACTGACCTGATTAATACGGCGTCGCGTGCCGCAGGATGCCATGGGTTCATGGCAAGCAATTTTTGATGCCCAGCCAACTGAACGCGCGCAAATTATGGGCCAGCCCTGACCTGGGTCTTTGGTCACGCGAGGTCCCCACGCTAAGGACGAGCCATGCAAGAAGGTGAAAGCAATCCTCGGCTTGGCGAACAAATGCGCCCGACCCGAGTATTCGTCTCTTATTCCCGCAAAGATCGTGCGTTTGCCGATCGGCTGGTCGCTGAACTCACCGTGGCCGGCTACGAAGGCTATCTTGATACCAAGGACATTGCACCTGGCGAGCCCTGGCAGCAGCGGCTCGAGCAGTTGATCATCGCTGCTGACAGCGTTGTTTTCGTCATCAGTCCGGATTCGGTCGGCTCAGGCATTTGCAAGTGGGAGGTCGAGGAAACGCTGCGTCAGGGAAAACGCCTCCTGCCGCTGGTTTATCGATCGACAGAGGTCGCTTCGCTACCTGAGCAGCTTTCCCGCCTGCATTTCATCACTTGCAGTGTCACCGGAGAGCCCGAACGTATTACGGAAGAGAGCCTCGAAAAGGCGTTGGATCTGCTCGCCGAGGCAATCGACGTCAACATCGGCTGGGTCCGGGAACACACGCGACTCGGCGAATTGGCGAGGCGCTGGGACGGGCTTGGTCGTCCGAAGCACGATGTGCTGCGGGGTGCTTCCCTAATCGAGGCGGAGTATTGGCTGACACAGCGCCCCATAAAGGCCTCTGAACCGACCGAACTACATCTCGGTTTCATTCACCGCAGTCGCGAGGTGGAAGACGAGACGGCGCGCGAGCAGAAGGCGCGTATCGATGCGCTCTACGTTATGCAAAGCCGGTTCCTGGCCGATCTCGCCAACCAGCACGTTGAGTCGGGTGATGCGCTGACGGGGATGCTCCTAGCCATGGAAGCGTTGCCGAGCACGGACGGGGTGCTCGATCGTCCGCATGTTCAGGAGGCCCGCCAGGCGTTCTATTCGGCGCTGTGGGCGCGGCGGGAGCTGCAGCTTTTCGCGGGCCATGGCGGGCCGATCCAGAACGCCGTGTTCAGTCCCGATGGCAAGGTGATCGTAACCGTCGGCTCGGACCGCGCGGCGCGCCTTTGGGAGGCGGCGGACGGAAGGCTTCTCCATGTGCTCGAGGGACATGCGGATCAGATCAAAGACGTCGCCTTTTCACCTGATGGTTCGGTCATGGTCACGGTTGCCGCGGACGCCAAGGCACGCGTCTGGAATACAACTTCTGGCAATTGCGAGTTTACTCTCGACCTGCACGATAAATACGTCCAGCGGGTAGCGTTCTGCCCGATCGACAAAAGATTCTTCGTCGCCTTCGAAAGCAAAAGCGAGCAGTTGTTTGATGCTTCAACCGGCCGCGAGCTTGGCGTGCTCGGCGATGAAATGTCGGCCAGAGCCAGCCGCGGCATCGCCGCCTTCAGCCCCGACGGTAAGTGGATAGCAACGCCGCAAGAGGACTTGCAAGCCGGATTCCGCATCTACAACGCCAACACCGGTCGCCAGTCCGCCAATCCAATGTTCCGGATGAAAGACAGTCCTGTCGACGACGATGCCATGCTGAATCACTCCGCAAAGGTTACCTGCTTCACCTGGAGTCCCGACGGCAAGTATCTCGTGTCGGGTTCAGAGGATCACACCTGCCGGGTGTGGGAGATGGACAGCGTGCACGGCGAGCCAGTCGCTCTGAAGCAGGTCACGGTGCTCGATGGGCATCGAGGGATTGTGCGGTCCATGGTCTTCAGTCCTGACGGTCGCAAACTAGCTACGTCCTGCGACGACCTCACGGTTCGGATCTGGGACTTTTGGCGGGGAGGGTTCGGTCTCGACCTAATACGGGCGGTGACCGGCGAGCAGACCCTGCTGAAAGGTTTTTCCGATGGGGGCGCCCCGTATGTGGTGTTCAGCCGCGACAGCCGTAACCTGGTGACTGTTGCCGGAACATTCTACGGCGACGATTGCTCGGTTCAGATCTGGAACGCAGAGAACGGCGAGCCGGGCGCGCGGTTCCAAGGGCATCTCGACAATGTCTATCGCGCGCAGTTCGCGCCCGGTGGAGAGACGCTGCTGACGGCTTCTGGCGACGGGACGGCGCGTCTTATTAGCCCGAACTGCAGTCCGGATTTTCGCCGGCTCGAAGTAAGAGAGAAGAATTCATACGGGACCCTCGAGCCCCGCCTCCTATCGCTGATGTGCGGGGCGTTCGACGCTTCGGGCGATCGCGTCGCGACGGGCTCCTACCAGGGGGTGCTGCACGTCTGGGACGCATCGAGCGGCGAGGTGGTCAGCACCATAGCGGGACACAAAGGACCTGTCCGGCGCGTGAAGTTCGATCGCAGCGGTCGGCTTCTCAGCTGGGGAGCCGACATGGTGTTGCGCATCTGGGACGTCGTCACTGGTGACGCGTTGGCCGCGCTCGGCGAGCCGGTGTCGTTCAGTCCCAATCACGTCAATGACTTTTCGCTGAGCCGCGACGAGATCCGCGCCCTCATAGTCCCGAAAAGGGAGGCTGCCTGCATCTGGAATCTCTCGGAGGCTCGACCGGCGACCGTATTCGAAGGAAACCCAAGCCTGATCTGGTCAGCTCGATTTAGTCCCGATGAACATTTCGTTGCGACGGCACACGAGAACGGCAAGGCGTGTCTCTGGGACAGCAGCAGCGGCACCTTGGTGCGCACCCTCGAACCGGAAGGCAAGGACGTTCTCTCGGTGGATTGGAGTCCCGATGGGAGGCGGCTACTGACGTGCTCGGCTGCCGGGGCGGCCTGCATCTGGGACACGAGCACATGGTCGCTGCTCGGCGTCTTTGAAGACGATACTAACCGCGGAAGCGAGCGTGCAGTCTTCAGCCCCGACGGCGCGCGCATCGTCACCTACGGCGCTCACGGCGGCACCGACATTTGGGATATCGCGACGGGCGAGAAGCTGATCACCCTGCAAGCTGAAAAAGGACAAATTACCCAGCTCGCCTTCAGTGCGGACCGGCGCATGCTGCTTACGGGCGATGGCCATACGTTCGGAAATACGGCACGGATCTGGGATGCTTCGACCGGGAATTTGCTTGTCGAGCTCGTCGGCCACTCAAGGTGGATTCTGGATGTGGCCTTCCATCCGCAAGGAACTCACGCCCTCACCGTCTCTGACGATTCGACGGCGCGGATCTGGCGCATCTTTCCCGACACCCAATCGGTTCTGGACTACGCAAAGAATATCACCCGCCGAGGACTGACGCTCGCGCAAAGGCGCAAGGCCTATCTCGACGAAGCGCCTCCCGCCTGGGTTATCGAGCAGGGCAAGTGGCCCTATGCCACCGCGGAGTGGTCGCAATGGCTGGTTGCCAAAGGTCGGGGCGAGATGCCGCCACTGCCTAATGAGAAGGATCGACGCCTCGATCGATAGACTGAATTTGGCTTCATGCCGCGACGGGGATGGTGCTCATGCTACCGGTGAGGTCACGGAGCGGAGACCGTCACCGAGCGTTTTCCCACTTCAAAATAGCCGCCGCCGCGAGCTTCTTCTGGCTTACCTGCTTTGCGTAATGCTCGACCATCCTCATCGACTGGCCAGTGATGGCCTGCACCTCGGCGGTTGTGCAGCCCGCCTCGAGCAGCATCACGACAGCGCTCTTGCGCAGCCCGTGGAACACGAGACCGGCGCGCTTGATGGGCGAGAGCGGATGTGGTCGCGGCAACTCGCCACTTTTCTGCTGCGGTACCTCCAGCGCACCATTCCAGCTCGCGCGAAAGCCGTTCTGCGTCCACGGGAGGCCGCGCGTGTTCGTGAGGATCTGTACGCTGTCACCCTTTATCGTCTTGAGCAGCGCAACGAGCTTCTGATGCGCTGGGATGACGAGCTCGCGGCCGGTCTTTTCCTGCTTCACCTCGATGAGGCCGTTTTTGATCTTCGCGCGGGTCATGGCAAGCACGTCGCCTTGGCGCTGGCCGGTGTAGAGCGCGAGCGCAGCTGCTTGCCACATCCATGCGGGTCCCTGTCGCTCGAGCAGCTCGATCAGGTCCCAAGGCCAAGCTTCGTAACCGCCGCCGATCTTCAGTTTTGGAACGAGCAAGCAGGGATTGTCCGCGCGCCAGCCACGGAGCACCGACCAACTCAGCATGGATGAAAGGCAGCGCAGGAGATTATTCGCCGCGGCCGGCATCTTGGCAAACTTGTCGCGCAATGCCAGCGCGTGCCGAGGCTCGATACCGCGGACCTGCAGCTCGCCCCACCGAGCCTCGATCCGATCGAGGTAGAGCTGCCAGTTCACCCGCGTGCTCTCTGAGAGCTGGGCCCATTCTGGCGAGTCCTGATAGGCCTTGATCAACGCCTCGATCGAATTGGCGTGCCTCTTGGGTTCGGGTGCGTTGGCGAGCGTTCGATAGGCCTCCCACCATTCTGGCAGGCGGGGGTCATCCGGCAGACGAACGGCTTCCTGCTCGGCTTTGGTGCCGCGCGCGACGTGGAAGTAGAAATACTCCCGGCCTCTGGACCTAACGCACCGAACGTGCGGCGGGAGCGTAATCGTGGGCTTCTTCCGCGGAGCCACGCTCAAGTCCTTCGAGATAGGGGTCGCTGCCTGCGTCAGCATGTGAGTAGTCGTCTCCAGCTTCAAGGCATCCAATCGCCTTCTCCACATCTACCCATCGCCAGCGCACAAGCTCGCCGATGCGGATAGGTCGCGGTAGGATTCCGCGGCGGACGTAGCCGTGCACAGTCGTTTTCGACCAGTCGAGCAGCTGCGCCAGCGTTTCCGCGGAGACGTACTCCGCCGAGACGAGGTCCTTGCGGCGCTTCTCCGCGCTGGGAGCGATCTCGCGGCCCTCCATGAGCGCAGTGATCGCTTTGCCCTGCTGCGAGATTTCTCGGGGTGCTTTCATCGTCTCAATGCAAGTTTTCCCAGCGGCTGCCAATCGAGCTGCGCGTTGGGGTTTGGAAAGCGGGAAGCGTCATCGGTTTGGTCCTGCTACTCAAAAAGCTAAATCGTCATCGGGCATTGTGTGCTCGGGATCGAGGCTTCGCCGCTCGGCATCCTCGCCGTTCGGTTGGCTGCGGGCAGTTCTGTGGCTTGCCCGCTCACCTTGGGGCTTCGCCGGAGCCTCGCTCAGCAGCACGTTCCAGATTGGCGCGCCGTCATCGCTCATGTCACTCGACTTCAGGACGACGATCTTCGCCGCGCCGAGCCGGCCGCTGAGGTAATAGTTTCCGTTCTTGCTGATGCGCTCGTAGAGCCGGCACAGCGGGACGCTGGGGCCGTAGCTATTCTGTGCCATTGACCCCTCCCTGCCGCAGCTCGGCGCAACGCCGCTCGCGGCGCTCTCGGTCCTCGCGGGCGGCTGCGGTGATGCAATCGAGACAGCGATCCGTGCGCCCGTCGCGCGTGTGCTTGGAGTGCGGAAACCTGGTGACGGGCTTATCGAGGCGACAGCAGTTGCACGTTTTGTGCGTGCCGCTGCTCGTCCTGCGGTGTTCCGCCGAGCGTGCGGCCGGGATCATGTCGGCGCCCTCCAGGGGAAGCGGCGGCCATGTACATTTCGCCATCGTCTACGACGTACCATCGTCCGCGATCTGTCTCTTACCTCTCCTCCGCACAACGCAGCGTCACAGGAACCCCCCTTTAAAGGGGGGTGTTCCGGTCTGTGACTCGCAGCATGCGTGGGCACACAGGGGCACATTTGTGCCGTGGTGTTCCGGGTTGTGACGGTCAGACGATCCATGCAAGCGGCTCCCAATATCCCACACGACCCTTGGCAATCAGCCCTTCGGTCGCCCGCTGGAAGGCTTGGCGCTTTGCGCGCTCGTCATCACTGCCGGAGATGCCATGGCGCCATGCGTATTCCCGCCACTGGTCGCGCGTGACGACTTTAACCTCGGGGACCTGTGGCACGTGATTGGACGCAGGCGGAGCCGACCCAACCTCGCCAACGGCGGATTGAAGCGCCTTCAGGGCTACCTGCTCGTTCCTGGTGAGTTTGGGAGTTCCGCTTGTGACCCTACGCTGTGGTGCGTCTACTTCGACCACAACGCATGAGGTGATCTGCTCGTCGTCCTCATCGCGGCCAACATCGACTGGCTCTAAGCGGCCAGCGATCACAGCGCCGTCGCTGCCATCCTTTGACATCTCTAGAGTTGCGATGAACTGGCCAGCGGATTCTTTCTTTACGCCAATCACGGCGTCTGCGGCGCCTACCAATGCGGTGTGGCCGCGGGGCCTGGTCGCGTCGTGCCCGCAATGGTGCACAACGATGACCGCGCATTCAAACGCTTCGCAGACAGCATCGACGGCCTTCACATAGGCCGACATGTCAGATGACGCTGGCGGAACCCTTCGATGCGAGCGCTCGCCGCCGATTGTCCCTCGAAGTAGCAGTAAACAGCTGCGTTTTGGTCAACGCGCCTGCCGCGGTAATTGCGCCCTAGTGCAACGTGCGCGGCCAGATCAAACGTGAGGAAGCTCTTTCCTGATTTAGGCGGCCCGTAAACGACCGTCAGCCCGATCCGTGGAACAAGCCCTTTGACGAGATCACGTCGCTTAGTCGTGAGGCGAATAGCATTGAAGGGGAGAAGGTGAAGCCGCTTTGTCTTTGCGACCTCACCTTCTCTGTTGCGACCGTCCTTGACGGACAGATCGCGGACTCCATTGGGGCCGGCAGGGTGATGGCCGTTCCCATTTGAACGGCGGTAGGTGAAGGGTTCGAGACCTATGCGAAGACGCGCATCGTCTTTCAGCGTGAGATCATCGATCTCCTTGCGTGCGTCACTGACGATGAAGCCGCTGGGCGCGTTGGGGTCTAACTTGAGCGTGCAGCTTCGATCTTTTGGCCTGCGACCTGGGCCCGGATAAGCAATGCATCCGTCCGGGCGGATACGACCGCCAAGGGCGCGCGCAATCTCGGTCGCGCTGGGCAGGCTTCCGGCTGGGCTCATGGCGCTCTCTCTTCACGAGGAACCGACGAGCAGCGCGTCTGCCGGCTGATGGACCGACGGATTGGGAATACTTGTACGAGTTGGTTGAGCCGCGGATCAGACCACGGCGAGGCGGCCCTTGCGTGGGTCAATCGCCTGCTGGTGAAGCGAGCGTAATCTGGGGCGATTGACGCCGTCGAAAGCTTGACGCGGCCGAACGCTCGGCTTACTTCAGTTGCGGAAGGGTCCCTTGATGCGTGACCGCGCCCAAATGTCGATCTCCTCAGGGAGATAGAGCGCACGGCCATCGCCGCGGTGAAACACAGGACCGCCGCCGGTGGATGCTAACTTTGCCAGATACTGAGCGCTGCAACGCTGCCCGTGCACGTCACGCACTCTTGCGGCAGCTTCGTCTCGGTTTAGGAACGTTGGCGCGGTCATCGGATGCCATCCTGGTTAATCCAGGGATGGTGCTATCGATGGTTTCTTTGCTTTGTTCGATGTGGTCTCGTAGCCGCAGGGAGTCCCAAATCGGCCACATCGCTCAGCTGACGATCCGGTCCCGCCAGGAAGAGGATCGATCAGCACAAGTTTCAAGGTCGCGTCCGTCAAGATGGTGTAATT
>CAXMLT010000073.1:0-6273 GCA_964194245.1 uncultured Hyphomicrobium sp. | reverse complement strand
GGGAGATGTGAAAAAGAGACGGGTCGGGGGCCCCCGCCGTAGAGCCCCGCGATCGCGCGCAGCATGCGCAGGTTCTCGACCAGTACGTACAGCATCGCAATCCAAACCATCGGGCTGATCGCTGTCACCATGCCGATGCGCTTGGCGGCTGCGAGCACCGTGCGCCGCGCCTCCTGGTCAAGCGGCATCATCAGCTCGCGGTCGGCGAGCGCGAGCAGATCGCCGGCGTTCAACACCGCTCCTTCGTGCTCCTTGAGGCGGGCAAGCGGCCAGGCGAGGTCGGCGCGGGCCGAAAGGATATCAGTCAGGTGGCTGACCGCACGCCGCTCGCGCGCGAGATCTTTATCCTTCAGCGCTTCCTTGACCAAGGTGCGCAAGCGGCCGAGGCGCGCCAGCCGGAACAATCCGAAGAGCTCGCGCAGCAGGATGACCAGCACCGAGAACCCGAGGAGGCAGAGCAGAGAGAACGATAGCCAGCCGACCCAGTCATTGCGCTCGACGGCAACCTCGACGTAGCGGGTAAACCACAGGGTCGTCGACAGCGCGAGGAGCCCGACGAGGCTCGACAGCAGGATGCCACCCCAGCGGATGCCGCGCGACAGGTCGGCGACAGTGGGGCGTACGCTCGTGCGTACGGTTTGCCGCGAGCGGCGAGCGCTGGGACCGGCTTCACGCGCGCCCGGCGCTCCCGTCGCTGGCTCGCCCGCAGCGCGTAGCGCGGGATCGTCGGGAGCAAACGCCCGCGGTTTGCGGATGTCGGAGTCCATGGTCATGCGAGCCAGTCCGCCAGCAGGAAATCGAGCGCGCGATCGAGGCGAATATTGGGAAGCGCCGGGGCTTCGCCATCGGGTCCGGGGGGCAGCACGCGCGGGGGGCGGAAGCGCACGAAGTGCAGCCCCGCCGGTGCCGCATCCGGCTTTAATGCATCCTTCGGGCTCTGCGGCAGGTCGCCCGGGAAGACGGCCGCCTCTTGGCGCCCGTTGAACACCTTGCCCTCGATGCGCTCGCCCGGCATTGGCACGCCGACGATGCATGGAAGCACCTCGCTGCCAACTTTCGCTTCGGCTTCGTAGGTTGCCCGCAGGGCTGCGAGGGCCTGCACGCCGACCTCGGCTCCGGACGCACTCGCGCGGCCCATGGCGCGCTCGGTGATGAGGCGCAGGATCGCTTCGAGGCGGTCGTGGCTCGAGGAATGGATGTGGTCGGCCTTGGTCGCGGCGAACAGTAGCTTGTCGATGCGCCGGCCGATGAGCGCACTGAGCCACGAGGCGCCCCCGATGCGGAACACGCGCAGCACACCGTCGAGCGCGTTCTGCAAGTCGACGATGGCCTCGCCCCCCTCGTTCATGGGGCCGAGCACGTCGACGAGCACGATTTGGCGATCGAGCCGGCTGAAATGGTCGCGAAAGAACGGCCGCACGACGTGCGACTTATAGCTCTCGAAGCGCCGCGCCATCATGGCGGCGAGCGAGCCGCGCGGGATCGAGCGCCCCTCTTTGAGCGGCAGCGGGCAGAAGGTGAGCAGCGGCGAGCCTTCGAGATCGCCCGGCATCAGGAAGCGGCCGGGACCCGTCGTGTGCAGCACATGGTCCTCGGCCCGCGCCGCTTTGAGGTAGTCGGCAAAGAAGCGCGCCCCCTTGAGTGCAACCTGCTCGTCCTTGCGGGCATAAGGATCAACCGAGCTCAGGAATTCGAGCCACGCCTTGGCGGGGCCATGCGCGTGCCGCGCGCGCGCGCGCTCAACTGCATCCGCCGACCAGGACTCGTAGCTCTCCTCCAGCAATGGCAGGTCGATCAGCCATTCCCCGGGGTAGTCGACGACATCGAGGTTGAGGCGGGAGACGCCGAAGAAGCGGCGCAAGGCTTGCGCGGAGCGGAATTCGATCGTTACGCGGAGCTGGCTCAGGCGCTTGGTGCTTTCGGGCCATTGCGGGGGATCCTGCCCAAGCGTTTCCAGGTGCTCCTCATAGTCGAAGCGGGGGACCGCGTCGTCGGGCTGCGGCTCGAGATAGGCGCGCTCGATGCGGCCCTCGGCCTCGGGAAAAAAGAAGGGCAGCCGGCCACCCGACACGAGATTGTGGACGAGCGTGGTGATGAACACCGTCTTGCCCGAGCGCGACAGCCCGGTCACGCCGAGGCGGAGCGTGGGCGTCATCATGTCGGTTAGGTAGAGACCGGCGCGATGCAGGGCACGGGCTGCGGTGTCGTCGGAAAGCGGCAAGGGGACCTCTCAGGGTCTCCTTTGCTAGTGCGAAGCGGGCGCTGCGGCAAGGCGAGGCCGCGGCGTTAGCCATAGAAGACGACGAAGATTCCGGCAGCCATCACCGTCACCCCCATGAGGATGATCAGACCGCTGCGAACGAATTCCGACATGACACGCTCCAATCGCGTCACAGATTTGATGTTGAAAACTCTAAGCCGTCGGGATTGAACGATGACTGAAGATCGCCTTCATGGCCCATTCATGTTTTCAACACGTGGCGCGCCAATTTGCCTCGCACGTGTCTCTTCGCGGTTGCAGTTACGCGCGTTACTGAACGCGCGCCGTCCGCACGTTACCAATCCGCAATCTTTGGTGATGAGTTGTGAGCTGGGCCGCCGTCACTCGCCCTTGCGGCGCGACATGAAGGCGATGCGCTCAAACAGATGCATGTCCTGCTCGTTCTTCAGCAGCGCGCCCGCGAGCGGCGGGATGAGCTTGCGCTGATCCGTCTCGCGCAGCGTCTCGGGCGAGATGTCCTCGTTCAAGAGCAGCTTGATCCAGTCGAGCAGCTCCGAGGTCGAGGGCTTCTTCTTGACGCCCGGCACTTCGCGGATCTCGTAGAAGATGCGCATCGCCTCCGACACGAGCCGGCCCTTGAGGCCCGGGAAATGCACATCCACGATGCGCTGCATGGTCTCGGTATCGGGGAACTTGATGTAGTGGAAGAAGCAGCGGCGCAAGAAGGCGTCGGGCAGCTCCTTCTCGTTGTTGGAGGTGATGATCACAATGGGGCGGTTGACCGCCTTGATGGTCTCGCCCGTCTCGTAGACGAAGAACTCCATGCGATCGAGCTCTTGCAGCAGATCGTTGGGAAACTCGATGTCCGCCTTGTCGATCTCGTCGATCAGCAGCACCGGGCGCACGTCGCGCTGGAAGGCGTCCCACAGTTTGCCGCGCTTGATGTAGTTGCGGATGTCGTGGACGCGCTCGTCGCCGAGCTGGCTGTCGCGCAGGCGCGAGACGGCGTCGTACTCGTAGAGGCCCTGGTGGGCCTTGGTCGTCGACTTGATGTGCCACTCGATGATCGGTACCCCGATTGCGTCGGCGACCTCGAGCGCAAGCGCGGTCTTGCCGGTGCCGGGCTCGCCTTTGACGAGGAGGGGGCGGCTGAGCGTGATGGCGGCGTTGACCGCGACCTTCAGGTCGTCGGTCGCCACGTAGCGGCGGGTGCCATCGAATCGCATCGGGGGTTGCAGGCTTCCTGGGGCCGGTGAAATCGGGGTGGAGCCTCGGCGATGCTGCGCCGGAGAGCTGCAAATGGGGCCGCGCTCGGCCCTCCGCGTCAAGCATCCATAGCGCCACACTTCCGACAAAAAAGCGAGCGGTTGCCGCCCGACGGGGGGGCTCATTTTTTGTGATGCGCCCGCCACTTAATCACACCGCGGGAACTGCTTGACAGAAGGTCGCGGTCCATAGAGAAGGTGCGCCAAAGCAGCTTGTCGCCGCCGGTTGAGGGCCCGGCCGCGGGTCTCTTGAAGCCTCCAGGGAGGCACGAATGAGCAAGCGAAACGCCGAGCGAAATGCAAAGGGCGCTGGCAGCGCCAAGACCCTCGCTGTGGGCCGCAAGGTCGCGACGCGCTCCGTCAAGGTGAGCGCCGCGGTCGCATCCAAGGGCAAGCCCGACGTGGCGCCCAAGGCTAAGGCGGCGTCGACCAAGAGAACTGCGGGGAAAAAGATGGCGTCACGCGCCAAGGCTTCGTCGATTGTTTTGCCTCCCGACTATCGCCCGTCGGAGGACGAGCCGTTCATGAACGAGCGGCAGCGGATGTATTTCCGCCAGAAGCTGCTCGCGTGGAAGGAGGAGATCATCCGCCAGACGCGCGAGACGCTTGCGGGGTTGCACGAGGAATCAACGCAGCATGCCGATCTCGCCGACCGCGCAACGTCCGAGACCGACCGCGCGCTCGAGCTCAGGGCGCGCGATCGCCAGCGCAAGCTCGTCGCCAAGATCGACGCCGCGCTCGCGCGCATCGAGGATGGCTCCTACGGGTTTTGCGAGGAGACCGGCGAGCCGATCGGATTGAAGCGGCTCGACGCGCGCCCGATCGCGACCTTGTCGGTCGAGGCGCAGGAGCGCCACGAGCGGCGCGAGCGCGTCTACCGCGAAGACTGAGTCGGCGCTTCCTTGGAGGTGAGTTGCGCGCGTTCGTCGCATCGCGACGCGTGCGCCCGACAGCGCTTTCCCTCGACGCCTGCAACGCGGCTCTTGCGCCATCCGACCGCAAAACCGGCTTCGCCCCCGCGCTTCCCACGCCGTCTGCGCCACGCTTGGAGCGCGGGGCGCGGCTTCACCATTTCTTCAGTCGACGGCGGTTTCGGGACAGCCCATTTCAGAGGCTTAACCCCGGTTTATGCGATTTTAACCCTAATGATTGAACTGTTGATCCGTGACAGCGGTGCGGCGCCACTCCGCCGCCCCGAAACGGCCCCAGGGCTTGTTGCTCGGTCGGGCCGTTACTTCGAGCCTCGCGGACTGTGCTTGTAACGCGTAACAGAGTTTAATCCGCCATGCGGCCTCCCCAACCCTTGCGTACTCAGAATCAGCTAGCCTCCCCCGCCATGGGTGAGCGCAATGCCATAGAGCTGCAGCCTGCGCCCTTCGAGACAATCGATGCGGCACAGGCATCCGGCAGCCGCCTGCCGATGATAGCGGCGCTCCTTGCGGGGAGTCTCGTCGCGGTCGCGCTCATCGTGAGCGGGCTGGGCAAGCTTCTGCTTGTCGCGGCGATCGTGGCGCTTGCCGCGATCGGACTCTTCTTTCTGTTCGCCTTCGTTGCCGGCTACGTCCGCTTTGGCCAGCGCCGCCCGTTGACCGAGATCGTCACCGCGGCAACCGATGCCCTCGATAGCGGTCTCATGATCGCGCGCCGCGACGGCGAGGGCCTCTACGCCAACGCAGCTTTTGCAGCGATGGTCGGTCGCAGCGACGAGGCAGGCGTTGCAACCCTGCAGGAGCTGTTCACCGGCGTGCCGCCGGCGAGCGCAGCGTTGTTCCGGCTCACGCGCGCGGCCGAGCGTGGCGACACACTCATCGAGGAGTTTGCCCTGCGGAGCGCTGGCCCCGGCCAGCGCGGCGGCAGGAAGCTCAGGGTTTCCGTGCATCCTTTCGAGACCGACGGTGAAGGCGTCTCGGAAGCGCTCGTCGTGTGGCGCATCGCCGACGTCACGGTTGAGCGGATGCAGGAAGCCGCGCGACTTGCGAACGTCGAGGTGCAGCTCGCCCAGTTCGATTCCGCCCCCGTCGGCCTTGCCTCTGTCAGCGGCGATGGCTCGCTGCTGCACGTCAACGCTACGCTCGCGCGCTGGCTTGGGCGAACCTCGCGCTCGGTGCTGGTGCAGCGCCTGACCCTCACCGACATCACGTCGGGTGATGGCGGGGGCCTTGTCGCCAGCCTGCTCGACCGGGCCGCGACGCAGGTTGCGAGCCTCGACGTCGAGCTTCTGCGCGAGGACGGCCGCATCGTTCCGGCGCGCCTCTTTGCCCGCGCCATGCCGAGCGGGAACGGCCTCACACTCGCCGTGCTCAATCTTGCCGATGAGAGCGCAGCCGAATTCGAACCCGACGCCGGCGGCGCGCGCTTTGCTCGCTTCTTCCAGTCGGCGCCGTTCGGCATCGCCATCCTCGGCCCCGACGGCCGCATCTCTAATGCAAACGCCGCTTTCTCCAGGCTCGTGCTCGACGGCGCCGGCGGCATCGGCATCGCGGCGGTCGAAGCCCTGTGCCGCTCGGCGGAAGGTGCGACGCGTGCCGCGGTCGAGGCCGGCTTGAAGCGTGTGCTGTCCGGGCGGGCGAACCTCGAGCCCGTCGAGATCACGGTGGGCGCGCGCCGCGATCACGTGTCGCGCGTCTACATGAGCCCGTTCGCCTCCGCCGGCGGCGAGCACGAGGCGGCGATCCTCTACGTCGTCGACGCGACCGAGCAGAAGGCGCTCGAAGCGAAGTTCGCGCAGAGCCAGAAGATGGACGTTGTCGGCAAGCTGGCGGGCGGCATCGCGCACGACTTCAACAA
>CAXMLT010000072.1:0-3172 GCA_964194245.1 uncultured Hyphomicrobium sp. | reverse complement strand
GGCAGGCCGCCGACGTTGTGGTGCGACTTGATCGTCACCGACGGGCCGCCCGTCGAGGACACGCTCTCGATCACGTCGGGGTACAGCGTGCCTTGCGCGAGGAACTGCGCGCCGCCGAGCTTCTTCGCCTCGGCCTCGAACACGTCGATAAACAGCGAGCCGATGGTCTTGCGCTTCACTTCCGGGTCGGTGACGCCGGCGAGCGCACCGAGGAAAAGCTTGCGCGCGTCCACATGCACGAGCGGGATGTTGTAGTGCTCGCGGAAGAGCCGCACGACCTCCTCGGCCTCGTTTGAGCGCAACAGCCCGTGGTCGACGAAGATACAGGTGAGCTGGTCGCCGATCGCCTCGTGGATCAAAACCGAGGCGACGGCACTATCGACACCTCCCGACAGCCCGGAGATGACGCGTGCGCTCCCGACCTGCGCGCGGATTTTCGCAATCTCGCTCGAACGGAAATGCGCCATGGTCCAGTCGCCGGGAAGGCGCGCGATCTTGTGCACGAAGTTGGCGAGCAGTTTGGCTCCGTCGGGCGTGTGCACGACCTCGGGGTGGAACATGGTCGTATAGATGCGGCGAGATTCATCGCTGGCGATGGCGAACGGCGCGTTCTCGCTCGTCGCCTTGACCGTGAAGCCTTCCGGCAGCCGCGTGACGCGGTCGCCGTGGCTCATCCAAACTGGGTAGCGCTTGCCGACCTCCCAGATGCCGTCGAAGAGAGCGCTCTTCTCGCGGATCTCGACCTCGGCGCGGCCGAACTCGGCCGCGTGCCCACCCTCCACGGTGCCGCCGAGCTGCACGGCGGTGGCCTGCTGGCCATAGCAGATCGAGAGGATCGGTAAGCCGCTCTGAAAGATCGCCTGCGGCGCGCGCGGCGAGCCGGCAGTTGTCACCGAAGCGGGGCCGCCCGACAGGATCAGCGCCTTCGGAGCCAAGCGCGCGATGGCCGTTTCGGCCTTGTCGAATGGCACGATCTCGGAATAGACGCCGGCCTCGCGCACGCGCCGCGCGATGAGCTGCGTCACCTGGCTACCGAAGTCGATGATGAGGACGTTGTCGGTCATAGGGTTAATGGCTTCCCGTTGCGGTGAGGCGGGAGGGACGGGCTGGCACGCAACTTGGATTCTACTGCTTAGATTTTGCCGTTCGCAGTTTCGTAACCCCGAGACGTGCAGCCTGCGCAGCCTTTCTCTCGGGACCCCTGCATTCAGGCCCGCTTATAGCGGCGACCACGGGAACTTGGGAGTCACGCTGTTGGCCAACGTCGAGATGTCGCTGAAGCCCCTGCAAATCACGCTAGCACGCTCCGCGCAGCCCGACCCGCTCGCCGAGCGCTTCCGCGAATCGGCCTCCGACAGGATGCGCCGCTGGATGCTGGGAGCGGCCTACGCCTGCCATCCCAAGCGCGCGCACGACCTGCCCCATTTGCTGGCCTTGACCGCGGCCGACACGGCCCGCGGCGGGACGCGCGTCCCCGATCGGGACAGAACGCACCCGCGGCCCGACACCTTCGCCGGCGTGTGCCGCGATTTCTCGCCTGAGACGGTCATGGCGGCGGCCCGACTGGGGTTCTTCCCGTGGGCCCATTTCGGCCCGCTCAAGTGGTGGACGCGCAAGGACCGCATGGTGCTGTTCCTCGATGAGCAGCACATCGGCAAACGGCTGCGCCGCGACATGAAAAAGAGCATCTACCGCGTCACCTTCGACACGGCTTTCGACGAGGTCATCAAGGCCTGCGCCGGTAGGCGCAAGGGGCGCCCTGCCGGCCTCACCTGGATCACGCCGCGGATCATGCAGGTCTATTCGGAGCTGCATCGGCAGGGGCATGCGCATTCCTTCGAGGTGTGGAGCGAGGATGGCCGTCTCGTCGGCGGCGGCTACGGCATCGCGGTCGGGCGCATCTTTTTCACCGAGTCGCAATTCAGCCGCGAGAGCAACACCTCCAAAATGGGCTTTGCCACGTTGAACCATCATCTGGCGAAGTGGGGCTTCCTCGTGAACGACGGTAAGCAGCACACGCCGGTGATCGAGGCTATGGGCTTCCGTGAAATCCCGCGCGCCGAGTTCGAGGCGCTGCTCGACGAGCATGGGACCGCCGTCGTGGGGCCGGGCGCGTGGACCGTCGAAGCCGACCTCGCGGCGATTGCCGCCTGAGGCTTGCAGCCTCCTCAGCTCTGCAGCATCCCCGACGTGATCAGCACCTTCGCGACGCCATAGCCAACGGCGTACATCAGCCAGAAGGTGAGCTGATAGGATGCGGTCGCGGCAACGACGTAGAGGACGCCAGCCTTCCACAGCGGCAGACGCCAGAAGCGTCGGTGGATCGCGATAAAGTAGGCCCACAGGAGCAACGCCAGCACGACCGCCAGGATGGTCGACGGAGTAGCCCATTGCGCGTCCGTCATCAACCCGTTGAGGGACGACATGCCGGTGACGCCCAGCATATGGCGCGTGAAGAATTCGTAGGCCGCGTACATCGGCATCACCAGGCCGAACGCCAGGCAGTAGAGCTTGAAGTAAGCCTGCAGGCTGCGCGGCTCGCGGGAGAAGTAGCGGAAGAGCCCGAACGCCAGCAGGAAGGTGATGGCGGCGCCGACGTAAACGCCCGCCTGCGACAGCACCTTCATCAGCGTCTGCATGCCCTCGCTGACGTGGGCTTCCGGCCCGGCGGCGGTAGCAGCAGCAAACAGCGTCGGCAGGAACAGCAAGCAGAAGATGCCGATCGCCGTCAGCAGGAACGACAGGTGCTCCCGGTAAGTCTTGTCCTCGGCGAGCGCCACTGTCCGCAGGATCGGCGAGCGCAGGAGTTGCAGATAGACCACTGGGAAGGTGCGCCGCGCGGACCCGAGAATGCTTGGAGCGTCTGCACGCAGATCCGCACCGCAGTTCGAGCAGAAGTTGCCGCCGGCGGGCGCGCCACAATCGGCGCAGGTCGTCGTTGCCTGCGATCCGGCAAAGGCGGTCGTGCGGTGCATGGAGAGAATCATCTGGCCTCCGCGTCATGCTAGCAGCGCGAGGGCACAGCTCAACCCGCCTCCGCTAGCTGTTGAGGCGCCAGATCTCGAAATTGAGCGCGACCGCGAACGTCACCCACAGGAAATACGGCACGAACAGCAGGGCCGCGGTCCGGCGCACCGGCCAGGCGAGCCGTATGAACAGCAGGATCGCCAGC
>CAXMLT010000071.1:0-8504 GCA_964194245.1 uncultured Hyphomicrobium sp. | reverse complement strand
CGGTATGATTCATCAATTCTCATCGCTCGTTCCAACTCTTTCGGTGGCGGAGAATGTTGCGCTCCCGCTGCGCCTCGGCCATCGCCTCAACGATGCTGTATTTATCGCTGAGGCCATCGCCGCGGTTGGTCTCACCGCGTTGGCCGATCGCATGCCGGGGGAACTATCGGGCGGCCAGGCACAGCGCGCGGCGATTGCGCGCACGCTCGCCCATCGGCCGAAGCTGCTGATCGCCGATGAACCGACCGGACAGCTAGACCGAGCGACCGGGCAGGCAGTTCTTGACGCCATCCTGGCGCACGTCTCGGCAAGTGGGGCCGCAATCCTGATCGCAACCCATGATCCTGCGGTTGCGGCCCGCGCAAAGGTCATCTGGCACCTCGATCACGGCAACCTCCAAATCCAGACGGCGAAAGTTGCAGCATGACCATCCTGTCTCTTTGGCTTAAGGGCCTGTTTAGAACCACGCTCGGGCGCATGACGGCCACGGCCATCGGAATCGCGATGGCTGTCGGACTCATGCTGGTCCTCGCGATTTTCGTCGTCTCGGCCGGCGACACGATGACCGCGCGTGCCATCGCGAACGTCCCCGTCGACTGGCAGATCGAGCTTGCCGTCGGCGCCGACCGATCAACGGTCGAAAAAGCCCTTACCGATAGTGGGGTCGCCAAGACCATTCGAGCGGTGGAATACGCCAAGGTGAATGGCTTCTCGGCATCAACCGGCGGAACCGAACAGGTCACCGGCGCGGGACAGGTGGTGGGACTACCGCCGGACTACCAGACGGCATTCCCTCGGCAAATCCAGCTCCTCAGCGGGTCGGGCGACGGACCGCTCATTTTCACGCAGACGGCTGCCAACCTGCATGTTGGTCTCGGTGACACCGTCACCATCCAGCGGCCGGGCATCGGACCGACGAGTGTCAAGATTGCCGGCATCGTGGCCATGCCCAACATTGATTCCATCTTCCAGGCCGTCGGGGTGCCGGCCGGGATGGCGCCACAGTCACCGCCCGACAATGTCCTCATTGTGTCGGCCGCTCAATGGCACGATCTGTTTGACGCCCAGAGAACCGCGCGGCCGGACTCGGGGCGCACACAACTCCACCTGCTGCTCGACCGCGCGCAGCTGCCCCACGATCCGGTCGGCGCCTACACGGTCGTCCGAGAAATGGCGAACAACGTGGAGGCCCGCGTCGCCGGCAGCGCCGCGGTTGCGAATAATCTCGCGGCCCGCCTCGATGGCGTGCGAGGCGACGCGCTTTACGCCAAGGTCCTCTTTCTCTTCCTCGGTGCGCCCGGCATTGTCCTCGCGGTTCTGATTACCGTCGCAATCACCAACGCCGGCGCGGCACGCCGGCGGAGCGAGCAGGCACTTCTCAGAATCAGGGGAGCAACCTTGGGCCAGATTCTGTCCAAGGCCGCGGTCGAGGCCGCGCTCGTCGGCATTAGCGGATCCGCGCTCGGCATTGCCTTGGGCTGGTTGGCACTCGGCCTGATTGGTACCAGCCTCGCCGGTTCCAGCCTTCCGGCATGGGCGTCGATTGGCACCTTCTTCGGCTTTGCCATCGCAATGGCGACGGTGCTTCTGCCCGCCAGCCGCTACGCCTCGCACGTCACAGTCAGCAGTGTGCGAACGGGCCTTGATCAGTCGCGATCCCGGCTTTGGGAACGGCTGTGGCTGGATGTTCTGTTGCTGTTGATCGCGGGCATAGTCTTTTGGCGCGCCCAAGGGGCCGGCTACCAGATCGTCCTCGCTGCCGAAGGAGTTGCGCAAACTTCCGTCAGCTACGAAACGTTCCTGGCGCCGCTGGCGCTCTGGGCGGGTCTCGGCCTTCTTTGGGTGCGGCTGACGCGACGCAGCCTCATTGGTGCACCCTCGTTGCTCCGCAAAACCCTGGCGCCTGTAGCAGGCGACCTCGCACCAACCGTCGGTGCGTCGCTTTCGCGCCAGGCGGCGCGGCTCTCACGAGGTGTCGGCCTACTCGCCCTTGCAACGGCATTCGCGATCTCGATTGCCATCTTCAACATCACTTATGACGGTCAGGCCCGCGTCGACGCAGAGCTTACCAATGGCGCCGATGTCAATGTCACTGGCACGACTGCCGATCCGGCCGGGGCAAGGCTCGCGCAGATCCGGGGCGCCCAAGGAGTAGCGGCCGCCCAGCCGATGATGCATCGCTACGCATATGTCGGAAATGACCTGCAGGATATCTATGGGATCGATCCCCAGGCGATCGGCGAGGCGACGACCATCGCGAATGCTTACTTTGTCAACGGAGACGCGGCTTCGACCCTTAAGACACTTGCTGCCACGTCGGACGGTGTTCTGGTCTCGGAGGAGACGGTCAAGGACTTCCAACTACAGCCCGGCGACACGGTCAACCTTCGGCTCCAATTCGCCGGCGATAATCAGTATCGTAGCGTTCCATTCAAGTTCGTCGGGATACCCAAGGAGTTTCCGACGGCGCCCAAAGACTCTTTCCTTGTCGCCAACGCAAGTTATCTCGCGAAGGTGACCGGTTCCGGCGCCGAGGAGGTCGTGCTGGTGCGGGCCAGGGATCCGCATGTGGCCGCGCGTAATCTCCAGACTCTTTTTGCTGGCGATACGTCCCTCAAGGTCACCGCCCTCGGGGAGGTGCAATCGCTGATCTCGTCGAGCCTGACCTCCGTGAATCTCGGCGCGCTAACGAAGTTGGAGCTCGCCTTCGGGCTTCTCCTAATAGCAGCGGCCGCTGGCTTGGTCCTCGGTCTTGGCTTCGCTGAAAGGCGCCGCACCTTCGCGATCCTCACCGCGTTGGGCGCAAAGCCAGGGCAGATCGGCGCGTTCTTGCGCGGAGAGGGTTTGCTCGTGACGGTCGCCGGCCTTGTTTTCGGCCTCCTGACCGGGTTTGCCGTTGCATCGATGCTGGTAGTCATGCTCACAGGCGTCTTTGACCCGCCGCCGGAAACGATCACGATCCCGGGTGGGTACATCCTCTTCGTAATCCTCGGAGCAATGGCTGCTGCGACCGCCGTCACGGTTGGCTTTGGGCGACTCCATCGCCGACCTGATATTGTGGCCTTGAAGCCGGATTAGGACATTGACCGAAATGATGCCGGTCGACGGGCACCCGCATGCCCACGTTCCTTGCCCATCGGTTCTTCGCCTCCGCCATCGTCAAGCAGCTCGTGAAACGTCTCCTAATGCTCGCACCACGCCTGAGGGAGGTTGCCCTTCACGACCACTTGGCTGGGCTCATGGCGCCCACGCCGTGGCCGAAGTGTTTGGTGTCGTCGAAGCCCACGCACAGGGTTTGGCACGCTGGTTCCTTGGTTCTCCAATGCGTCACGCGCAATGGAGCGATCTCAAAGGCAAGGGGCGGTGGATACCGGTAGGTGCGGCACCAATTGCAAGCGCGACCTCTCAGCCTATCTGACAGCGCTGAGCTGCAAGGGCGGAAAGGGTATGATCCTGTTTCTCGCAGCCATCCTCGGGCTCTCAGTTGTCATCGGCTCGGCGGCTATGCACTACGAAGCGATACGGCGAATGGACCGATACGCTCGTCGAGCGACACGTCCATATCCGACGCTCCTGGTGGTCATCGGTAGTCTGGTCACCGTTCACCTGCTTGAGATCGGCGCTTATGCGTTTCTATTTGCGCTTTCGGCCGGACCTCTCGGGTTGGGTGCCTTTGAGGGTTCCTCGGCAATATCGCCGATGGATTTCTTCTACTACGCAGCGGAAGCTTATGCGTCACTGGGTTATGGGGACGTATTCCCAACTGGCGGGATGCGCCTGATCGCCTCTATTGCTCCGCTAAACGGTATCGTGCTGTTAGCGTGGTCTGGGTCGTTCCTGTTTTCTTTGGTTGAGGATTGGCGCAATCGCAGCGGTTGAGCGAACACCCAGACCAGGACCGACGAAGCGAGCCTTCATTCGGCGTTCCACGCCTCACGAAAGCGTATGCTGACCGTCAGGCACGAGCGAGTTGTGCCACCTATGTCTCCTATCAGGGAAGGACATGGAGTCCTTCCCCAGAAAAACGGAGAAGAGACATGAACCCGCGCAACAAGCTGCTCGCCCCCGTGGTCGCTTTGTCGATCGTCGCGGCTACAGCCGGCGGCGCCTTTGCCGCGAACCACAACGCCAACGACGAAACCAACGATCAGGCCGACGTGCAGACGATGATGCATGCCAAGGTGACCCTCGCCGGGGCCATCCAGGCCGCGGAGACGGCCCAAGGCGGCAAGGCGCTCAGCGCTTCGTTCGAAATCAACAACGGACAGCCGGCCTACGAGGTCGAAGTCGCGATGGCGGGGGGCAAGTCCGAGGCGGTCCTCATCGACGGCCAGACTGGGAAGGTCCTGAAGACCTTGACCGACAACGAACAGGGTGAGAACGGCGAAAACGGAGAAGGCGAAGCCGACTAGTCGATCAGTTCTCGCTTCCTTTGGAAGGTCCGCGTCCTTGAACGCGGGCCTTCGACTGCTCGTTTCCTCAATGTGCGGTTTGCTCCGTAGCGCGGCGGAGACGCTAAAATGAATGACCAAGTGAAGCTGCTTGCCGAACAGCTCTTGCACACGGGCTTCGACAGACTCGAAGAACGCGACCGACGCGTACTCACGCGGATAGCCAAGCGCGTCCATATCAGTCGCGATATCGATGCCGAGTTTGAAACGAAGCTGACTGTCGGAGAGCGGCTTGCAGACAAGGTCGCAGAGTTCGGCGGCTCCTGGACCTTCATCATTATCTTCGGCCTGGTCCTGGTTGCTTGGGTCGTGTTCAACAGCGTAATCCTGCTCACGGGAGCCTTCGACCCGTTCCCGTACATCTTTCTGAATCTTATCCTTTCAATGCTCGCCGCAATTCAGGCACCCGTGATCATGATGTCGCAGAACCGTCAGGCCGCGAAAGACCGGTTGGCCGCCGCTCACGACTACGAAGTCAATTTGAAGGCCGAACTTGAGATCATGGCTCTTCATGACAAACTGGACCAGATCAGAAACGAACAGATCGCGGGTCTAATCGCGTTGGCAGAAAACGGCTGAGGCCGACTTTTGTAGGGGAGCAAGCTGCACGATGACGCAGACCTTCGAGGCGGAATTGACCGTCGGACCCAAGGCAATCGATGCCTATAGCCGTCTCAGCTACACGATGTGGTTCGCGTTGGGGTTTGCACGCTTTTCGGCGATCGACAATTGCCTGCGCATCAACAAGGGATGCGGACTTCCGTCCGGTACCGTGCAAATCATCGATCAGTTCGGAAATCCTGCACTGTGGACGGTACGCGAGGCCTCCGGTGTCCTCTGGATATCGAAGGACAGAGGTCCGGCACTGCTTGAACACGAAGGTTATGTGCAAATCATCCGCACCTTCGATGGACGTATATCGCTGCGGCCATCTCCGAGCCAACAACGCGGTGTAACAGCTATTTGAAGTCGGCCGCCGTCTCGTGATCCTGAACGACAGGACGAAGCACGAGGATGCGGGCCTTGGTCGCGCAGTCCGGCGGCGCCTACGCCGCCGCATCGAGCGCCGGCATAAACCGCCCTTTTCCGTTTCGGCCTTCGCCGACTGCCTGTCTTAATACGCCACAGCACGATGGCGCGCGGTTTTGGTTGCACCGCGCACCGCGAGGCGGCTTCTTTGCGGCATGACTCAGAAGCGGCGACACGTGCGCCGGGTCCTGCCTGTCTGGTTTGGCGCTCCTGAAGACCTGTTCGATTATGCGCAGCCGGCCGCACCTCGTGCGGGCGGCTCGCGCGCGTGTTCGGACAAGCCGATCAAGGTGACAGACGACTGGCCCGAGGTTGTGCCGATCACTGAAGCCGAGCTGCGAGTGATGGAAGGCCACTTCGCCGAGGAGCTTGACGCGATGTTTGGGCCGCGCGCCTAAAGCACGAATGAAAAGGGCTTGAATTGTTAGTCTATATGACGTACATTGTAGGGAAATTCGAGCCATGCTAGGAGCGCCCCAAATGCCGCGCAAGCAGACTAAGATCGAACGGGAGACTCCCAATCGCGTCGAACGTCTTGGATTCCGTCTCGACGAAGAGACGAAGGACCTTATCGAGCGGGCCGCCCATCTGTCGCGGCGCAAGGTCAGCGATTTTTGCGTGACCGCGCTGACCGATACCGCACGGCGGACGATCGCAGAACATGAGACGCTGGTACTGTCCGATCGCGATCGAGCCGCGTTCTTTGACGCGCTGGTCAATCCGCCTGAGCCGAGCGAGCGGTTGGTCCGCGCTCTGGCCGAGCACAAGCGCCGGGTCGCTTCCTGAACATGGCGACGCCTCGGCCAGATTTGAGGATCGAGGCGCTGGCGTCGCATCACGACCGGGCCGGTTTCGCTTGCGGTGTCGATAGCCTCGACCGTTATCTCCGCACACAGGCTAGCCAGGATGTGCGGCGCAAGGCGAACGGAGTTTTTATCCTCGTCGAGCCGGCCAAGCCGGACGTCGTGCTTGGTTACTATACGCTTTGCGCGACCAGCTTGGCGCAGGGCGATGTGCCAGCCGCCGCGCGCAAGCACATTCCACGTTATCCGCTCGTCAGCGCCACGCTGGTCGGGCGGCTGGCGGTCTCTGAAGCGCGGCAGGGCGAGCGCCTGGGCGCGATGCTCCTCGCCGACGCCGTGCGGCGGGCCTATGCGAGTGCCGCGACGGTGGGGTCGTCAATGCTGGTGGTCGACGCGATCAATGATCGCGCCGCCGCCTTTTATGAAGGAAACGGCTTCGTGCGGTTGCCGGAGTCGCTCCGGCTGGTGTTGCCGATGCACGCGATCCAGCGATTGGTGGAACCATGATCGACGCAGCACCTACCCCTGACGGGACGCCCACGTCTGCGGTTGCGAAGGCGGCGCTCTATTTGCGTGTTTCGACTGGACGGCAGGCGGAGAGCGATCTCTCGATCCCCGATCAGCGCCGGCAGATTACGGCCTACTGTGTTGCCAAGGGCTGGGACGTCGCGGCTGAATTCGTCGAGCCGGGCAATACCGCCACCGATGATCGCCGGCCGGCGTTCCAGGCGATGATCGACGCCGCGTTGGTGAAGCCGCCGACCTTCACCGTCATCATCGTTCACTCCTTCTCGCGCTTCTTCCGCGATCAGTTCCAGTTTGAGTTCTACGTTCGCAAGCTGGCCAAGAACGGTGTGCGGTTGATCTCGATCACGCAGGACCTCGGCGACGATCCGATGAGCGTGATGATGCGTCAAATCATGACGCTGTTCGATGAATACCAGTCGAAGGAGAACGCCAAGCACACCTTGCGCGCCATGAAGGAGAATGCGCGGCAGGGCTATTGGAACGGCGCTTTGCCGCCGATCGGCTACCGTATCGTCGCCGCAGAGCAACGCGGCGCAAAGATCAAGAAGAAGCTGGAGATCGATCCGATCCACGCTGACACTGTGCGCCTGATCTACAGGCTGGCGCTCAACGGCGACGGCGACAGAGGCCCGATGGGTATCAAGTCGATAACCACCTATCTCAATGAGCGTAGCATCCGCACCCGTGATGGCGGCCGCTGGGGTATCGCCTCGGTGCATCAGATCCTGACGCGCACGACCTATATCGGCCAACACCGCTTCAATACGCGCGATCACAAGACCCGCAACGCCAAGCCCGAGGCGGAGCACGCGGTCATGGAAGTGCAAGCGATCATCCCCGAGGCCGAGTTCGAGGCCGTGCAGGCCGCGCTGAAGGCGCGCAGCCCGCAATGGATGCCGCCCCGGGCGGTCAGCGGGCCAACCTTGCTGACGGGTATTTGCTTCTGCGCGTCATGCGGCGGGGCGATGACGCTACGCACTGGAAAGGGAAGTCGGTATCGCTACTACACTTGCTCGACGAAGGCGCGACAGGGCGTGAGCGGGTGTCGCGGCCTTACGGTGCCGATGGACAAGCTGGACCGAGCCGTCGCCGATCACTTGGAATGGCGCCTGCTCGATCCGTCGCGCCTGGCGACGCTAATGGATCAGTTACTTGTGCGTCGTGACGAGTGGAACGAACGTCGGCGCGGACATATCGCCGAGCTGCGAAAGCGCGCGGCGGAGGCCGAGGCAAAGTTGAAGCGTCTATATGACGCGATCGAGAACGGCGTCGTCGATGTGTCCGACCCATCGCTGAAGGATCGTATCGCGGAATTGGCGGCAGTTCGCGATCAAGCACAAGCAGATGCCGAGCGCGCGACGGCAGCCGTGGAGCGCTTGGGCCCAGCGATTACCCCGGACAGTTTGCGGCGGTTCGCGCTGGCTGCGAGGCGCAAGCTTCGGAACGAAGATGGAACATATCGCCGCGACCACCTACGGGCGCTAACGCAGCGTGTTGAAGTGGTCGACCCGACCGAGATTCGCATCCTTGGATCGAAAACCGAACTGCTGCGGACACTTGTCGCCGCGGCTGGCGTAGAATCGGCGGCTGCTGGCGTTCGCAGTTTTATACCGAAGTGGCGCGCCCGAAGAGATTCGAACTCCTGACCCCCAGATTCGTAGTCTGGTGCTCTATCCAGCTGAGCTACGGGCGC
>CAXMLT010000070.1:0-4061 GCA_964194245.1 uncultured Hyphomicrobium sp. | reverse complement strand
TTCGGCTACGACGCCCAGAACGACGAGTACGGCGACATGCTGGAGAAGGGCATCATCGACCCGGCGAAAGTCGTGCGCATCGCGCTGCAGGATGCGGCCTCCGTTGCCGGCCTGATGATCACCACCGAGGCCGCGATCGCCGAGGCGCCGAAGAAGGACGACGACGGCGGGCACAGCCACGGCGGCGGAATGGGCGGCATGGGCATGTAGGCTCTCCCGGCCCGCAATCAGCGAACAAAGGGACCGCTCGCGGACAACCGCGGGCGGTCTTTCTTTTTAGCGGAAGAACGGAATACCCGATGGGCTCACTGGGGCTGGGAGTCCCAGCCGAAGGCGCCGATGCTCGAGGGGATTGCATCGGCTTTGCTCGTTGGCCCCGGAGTGGTCTTCATCCCCGGCACGCTGACCGGCAATGCGTCACCGGCGGCGACCTTATTAGAAGGGTTAGAAGGGCGCACTGGGGCCACGGGCGCCGCCGTCTTGCGCCGGTCCGGTGCCGGCGCGCCGGCACCGGCCTGCTTTTTCGCGGGCAGCTCCGGCGTGGCAGCCGCAGTCGACGCCGGCTCGGCCGGCTCGCTGGCTTTGTCCGGCTCGCTCGTCGCGGGTGCGGTAGCGGCGCTCTCATCGGCCGGCTCGGCCGGCGGCGGGAAACCCAAGGCCGAGGGTGGCGGCAGCGGAGTTGCAGGCGGGACCGAGCCGGTTGTCGTATCGGCCACCGCCGCGGAGGTGGGCCCGCTCGCGTTTCCTGGCGCGGTTTCAGTCGCGCCTACAGTCGCACTTTCAGTAGTGCTCGCTGGCGCGCTGTCGGTGCCGAAGCGGCGGCTCAGCTCCTCCGCCTTCTGACGTACGGCCGCGGCGTCGCGCCCGGCCTGCTCCGCCCGCACCATCGCCGCCTTGGCGGCCGCGAGCGCGGCGTCGTCGCTCGGCGGCGGTGCGCTCGGCGCGCTTTCAGCCGGCCCCGTCGATGAAATCGCGGGCGCCATGTCACCCGCGCGCCAGGCGTCCTTCAGGTCCGGCACGCGATTGCCGTCGAAGAAAGACGGCAGCGAAAACGCGGACGACGGTGCCACGGACGGCACTCGCGCCGGCTCCATCGCGTGCGCCGATGCGCCCATCAGCACGGTGAGTGCCAACAGCGAGCCGCCGGCAAAAGTTGTGTTGCTTGCGCCCATTACCCCACACTCCCAAGCGCTGCCAATCTAACTGCCGGAGACGTTGCCCGCACAGACTTCGCGCAGTGGTCCGAGCGCCACGACGATGGTCTTGCTGTTACAAGCCCGACCGCGTCCGAAGCCTCCGCGAGCTCGGCGACGCATCCGTCCCCGTGCTCGGCAGCAAAGCAATTTCCGGCAGTCCCCCGCGAACTGTTCATCTGGAATATCAAAGGCCTACACGGCAACAACAAGGCACAGCGGAATCCATCATTCTTTAGGGCACGATTGGCACCCGCCGATTGCCTTTCCGTCGCGAACCGTCGATGATCCTTGGAGGTCATGTCGCGCTACCCCGGGTATCTGACGCGGCACAAAAACCGGGCCCTGGCCGACCACCCTGGAAGGGGTCGATGGACATCCGGCAACTGCAATACTTGGCGGCGCTCGCGCGCGAGAAGCATTTTACGCGCGCGGCGGCGGCGTGCAACGTGACCCAGCCGACGCTCTCGGGCCGCATCCGTCAACTCGAGCTGGAGCTGGAAGTTCCCATCGTCGAGCGCGGCCAGCGCTACCGCGGGCTCACGCCCGAGGGCGAGCGCGTCCTCAAGTGGGCGCAGGTCATCCTCAAGAGCTGGCAGGCTATGCAGGAGGAGCTCGGCCACCTCAAGGACCACGAGACCGGCCTCAAGGGGCGCGTCGTGCTCGGCGGCATCCCCTCGGCGCTGCCAATGATCCCGCTGCTGACAAAGAAGATCCGCACCCTCCACCCCGGCATCGACTTCACTGTGCTGTCGCACAGCTCGGAGGAGATCATCCGCGGGCTCGCCGATTTCTCCATCGACGTCGGCATCACTTATCTCGACAACGAGCCGATCGAGGGCCTTCTCGCCTCGCCGCTTTATATTGAGCGCTATTGCCTCTTCGTCCCGGAGATGCATGCGCTCGCAAAGCGCGAGACGGTGACCTGGCGCGAGGCTTCGCGCGAGCCGCTTTGCCTGCTGACACCCAATATGCAGAATCGGCGCATCATCGACCGCGCATTCGAGACGGCGAATTGTCATCCCATCCCGCGGCTCGAGACCAATTCCGTCATCAATCTGTGCTCGAATGTGAGATTGATGGGTCTTGCCAGCATCATGCCGCAATACATATTGGAGGTGCTGGGCAACGTCTCCGGGATCAAGGCCATCCCACTCGCTGAACCGAAAGTCGAACACAGCGTTGGTCTCGTAGTGGCAGACCGCGACCCGCTCTCGCCGCTTATCGAGGCACTGCGCGAAGCTGCGAAGCTGCTGGCCCCGGTCACGTTCGGGACGCCGGCTCCGCAGTCGGCAGGAAGCTGGGCGCCCTAAAACCGGGCATTGCTGCAGTGCAGCATCGACGGGCCCGATTGGCCCATCGAGAGCACCGATTTGATTGGTTCTAAACAAGTTGGGAGAAGCTCAGTTTGGCGCACCAGAGGCCAAAAAGGCGGAAGAAATGTCACGATCGGGAGTGAACAGAGTCATCGATGTTCCCGCGGGAAGCGAGGAGCGGGCGCGTGCCATTTGCGCTGCGCACGGCGACCGCCCCGACGAGCTTCTCGAGATTTTCCACGCCGCGCAGCACGAACTCGGGTTCGTTCCCGATCCGGCCGTCGTCGTCATCGCCAATGCGCTCAACCTTTCGCGTGCCGACGTCTATGGCGTCTTGAGCTTCTACCACGAGTTTCGCCGCGCGCCCGCCGGCCGCCACGTGGTCAAAATGTGCCGCGCCGAAGCGTGCCAGGCGATGCACAGCGACGATGTCTGCGCGCACGCCGAGGAGCGGCTCGGCACCATCTTCGGCGAGACAAGCGCCGACGGCGAGTACACGCTCGAGGCGGTCTATTGCCTCGGCAATTGCGCACGCTCGCCAGCGATGATGATCGACGGCGATCTCTTCGGCTGCGTCGACAAGAAGCGCTTCGACGCCATCATTGGTGCCCTCGACAAAGAGGCCGCCGCATGAGCAAGAGAAACAAACACCGCCATCAAAACAATCCGCAGAAGCAGGCGCAAGCCAAAGCCTCCAAGCAACAGCAAGCCGAAGCCGCACCAGCATCCAAGCCCAAGACGAGGATCTTCGTTCCGCGCGATGCGGCGGCGCTATCAATGGGTGCGAATGCCGTCGCCAAGGCGATCGCCGCCGAAGCGGTCAAGCGCAACGCGAAGATAGAGATCGTGCGCAACGGCTCGCGCGGGATGCTGTGGCTCGAGCCCTTTGTCGAGGTCGAGACGGACAAGGGCCGCGTCGGCTACGGGCCGGTCGCCGCGAGCGACGTCGCGGGCCTGTTCGACGCCGGTTTCCTCAAAGGCAGCGAGCACGCGCTTTCCCACGGCCGCACCGACGAAATTCCCTACTTCAAGAACCAAGAGCGGCTGACTTTCGCCCGCTGCGGCATCACCGATCCGCTGTCGATCGCGGACTATCGCGCACACGGCGGCTTTGCCGGGCTCACCAAATCGCTCACCAAGGAGCCCGCAGACATCGTGGCCGAGGTCACGACCTCCGGCCTGCGCGGCCGTGGCGGCGCCGGCTTCCCCACCGGAATCAAGTGGAAGACGGTCTTGGAGACCAAGGCCGACCAGAAATACATCTGCTGCAATGCGGATGAAGGCGACAGCGGCACGTTCGCAGACCGCATGCTGATGGAGGGCGATCCGTTCTGCCTCATCGAGGGCATGATCATCGCCGGCATCGCCGTCGGAGCGACGAAGGGCTACATCTACATCCGCTCCGAGTACCCGCACGCGGTCAAGACTTTCCGCGAGGCGATCAAGATCCTGACCGAAGCCAACTGGCTCGGCCGCACCATCCAGGGCTCGCCTCACGACTTCGAACTCTTCGTGCGCGTGGGCGCCGGCGCCTACATCTGCGGCGAGGAGA
>CAXMLT010000069.1:0-3810 GCA_964194245.1 uncultured Hyphomicrobium sp. | reverse complement strand
GGCTGGCGCGGCGCCGAGGTCGACAACATCCTGCGCTTCGAGAAGGACTTCCCCGGCGCGATCGTCATTCGGCTAGAACGCAACTACCGCTCGACCGGACACATCCTCGCCGCCGCCTCGGGCCTCATCGCGGAGAACAAAGGTCGGCTCGGCAAGACGCTATTCACCGACGGGCACCTCGGCGCCAAGGTCACGGTGCTGGCGGTGTGGGACGACGAGGAGGAGGCGCGCTCCATCGGCGAGGACATCGAGCGCATGCAGAAGGACGGGCAGCGCCTGAACGAAGTCGCGATCTTAGTGCGCGCGTCGTTCCAGATGCGCGCCTTCGAAGACCGCTTCATCACCATGGGGTTGCCCTACCGCGTGATCGGCGGCCCGCGCTTCTACGAGCGACAGGAAATCAAGGACGCAATCGCCTACCTCGAGATCACGGCGAACCCGGCGAACGATCTGAAATTCGAGCGCATCGTGAATGTGCCGAAGCGCGGCTTGGGCGACACCTCGGTAAAGCGGCTGCACGAGCTTGCGCGGGCGCGCGGGATGCCGCTCTACCAGGCGGCCCAGATGATCGTCGAGACGGAGGAGCTGCCGGGCAAGGCGCGCCACTCGCTCGCCGGGCTTATCGCGAGCTTCGAGCGCTGGCGCGGACAGGCCGAGCACATGCGCCATACCGAGCTTGCCGAGCACATCCTTGATGAGTCCGGCTACACGGCCATGTGGCAGGCGGACAAGAGCCCGCAGGCGCAGTCGCGGCTCGAAAACCTCAAGGAGCTCGTGCGTTTCATGCACGAATTCGACTCGCTTCAAGGCTTCCTCGAGCACGTGAGCCTCGTGATGGATGCCGACCAGGCCGGCGACGGCGAGCGCGTATCGCTCATGACGCTGCACGCGGCCAAGGGTCTGGAGTTCGAGGTGGTGTTCCTGCCCGGCTGGGAGGAGGGGCTCTTTCCCCACCAGCGCTCGCTCGACGAGAGCGGGCAGGCGGGGCTGGAGGAGGAGCGCCGCCTCGCCTACGTGGGAATCACGAGAGCAAAGCGCCTCGCCAAGGTCTCGTTCGCGCAGAACCGCCGCAACCGCGGGCTCTACCAGTCGGCGCTGCCGTCGCGCTTCGTTGATGAGCTGCCGGAGACGAGCGTCGATGTGCTGGAGGCAAAGATGCCGTTCGGCGGCGCCTACCAAAACTTCGCCGGACCGTTCGGGCGCAGCCGCTTCGACGACGTCGCGCCGTTCACGGCGACCTACGACACCCCCGGCTGGCAGCGTGCAAAGACGCGCGCGCAGGAGGAGTGGAGCCCGGCGAAGGCGCGCAAGTCGCGCGGGCCGACCACGATCGAGGGTGAGCTTGTCGCGGCGTCGAGCGGCGAGCCGGCGTTCCGGCCGGGCGAGCGCGTGTCGCACCAGAAGTTCGGAGCCGGTACGGTGGCCGATGTCGACGGCAACAAGCTGACGATCGATTTCGACACGGCTGGGCGAAAGCGCGTCGTCGACAGCTTCGTCGCCCGCGGCTAGCCGGCCTGCAACGTCACCGGCCGCGCAAGATCTGCTAGATTGGTCCCGCAATTTGAACGGGGCGATACATGCAAACTCTCAAATCCGCACTTCGGCTGACGCTCGCGACCGCGGCGTTCTTGGCTTTGGGCATCAGCGCGGCGTGGGCGCCGGGCTCGATGGACGACGCCAAGCTCGTCGACGAAATCAATGCGGAGCTGAAGGCGCAGAACTTGAGCGCCGACAAGATCATTTGCACTGGCGCGCGCTTCGGCGGCAACTGGACCAACCTGGGCGGCGCCCGCGCCATCCCTTTCAACTGTGAGATCGGTCCGCGCACCCTCGACATCGACGGCGAGCTGCACATCTACGACGACGCCGGCAACGAGCTCGACATGAACGCCGACGAAGCGCCCGCGAAGGCGACCGACTACAAGCAGACCAACATCACCTGGAAGTGGGGCTGATCCCACGCGCCAGTCAGTTCTCGCCCTCGTCGCGCGTCAGCGGCACGAACTGGACGGGCGCGATCTCGCGGCGCGCCGTGCTGCCGTCCTCGTTCTTGGTGATGACGATGAGCTGCTGCGCGAGCCGGCCCACGGGGATGACGAGGTGACCGCCGGGCTTTAACTGCTCGATGAGCGCGGGCGGTACGTGATCGGGCGCGGCCGTGACGATGATGGCGTCAAAGGGCGCATGCTCGGGCCACCCCTTATAGCCGTCGCCGATCCGTGCGTGCACGTTGGAATAGCCGAGACGCTCCAGCGTCGCGGCCGCGGTGCGCCCAAGGGGCTCGACGATCTCGATGGTGTAGACGTCCTTCGCAAGCTCCGCGAGGACGGCCGACTGGTAGCCGCATCCGGTGCCGATCTCCAGCACCGTATCACCCGGCTCGAGCTCGAGCAGGTAGGTCATCAGCGCGACGATGTAGGGCTGCGAGATGGTCTGTCCGGAGCCGATCGAGAGTGGGCGATTACGGTAGGCCGAGCGCCGCTGCAGGGTCGGGATGAACTCGTGACGCGGAACCTTGCCCATCGCCGCCAACACGCGCGCATCGATCTGGCCGGGGCTGCCCTCGCCCGCGGCCTGCCGCGACAGCGAGACGATCTCGTCGACCATCTGCCACCGCTCGTCGGCGCGATCATCTTCCGCCATGGCTGCGGCGCCCATCAGCAGGATCAACAGGAATAGTCGTACGGCCGCCACGCCTACCAATTCCTCAATGCGCGGGAACAGGGGCTAGGAGGCGGGCGATGCGCGACACCTGACGCCTCAGGCGGCCTCGCGCTTCGCCGTGATGAGGTCCCAGGCGATGTTGATCTGGCGGATACGCTCCTCGCGCACAAGCCTATCCTCCTCGTCGCGCGCGTGATCGGGATGCCAGCTCATGCGCAGCGCATCGACGATCTTCCTGAGCACGCCCTCGCTGACGTCGGCGTTGACGCCCAGCACATCGTAGGCCTCGCTCGTGGTGCGCGGCAAGGCGGCCGACGGACGCCCACCCGAGAGGCTCGCCGCCGCGCTCTCGGCGATGCGGCGGATACGCTCGAGCTCGCGCACGAGCGCACGATAGTGCGGACCCGTGTTGGCCGCGGACACGCCCTCGCGCACGCCGGTCTCGACGTTCCGCAAACGCTCGCGCAGATGTTTCAGCTCGGACTGCAGCACGTCGCGCAGGGGCCCGGCGCCTTTGAGTTGCGCGACCGCAGTTTCCGTCTGCGCGAGAAAGGCTGCGACCGCCGCGCCGGCGTTGGAAAGGTTGGGGGCTGAAAAGGCGCGGCTCGCAACACGCTCGGATGCGTCGCGCCGGAACGCGCGCGTAAGACGCAGAGCCGAGGCGAGGACGCGCACCGGCCACGCCGGCGAAGAGCGCATGCGCGCAGCCCCAGCCACTGTCACTAGTCCCAACGCGACGAAGAAAAGCGTCCAGGGATCGAAGAGGCTCGTGCTTTTCGGTTGCGGGGCCGGCACGCCGTAGTCGCGCTCGTCCCGAACGACGGTCACCCAGTCGTCGCCAGCCATCGTCGCTCCGCGTGGGGCGCCATAGGGCGCCGCCGGCTCGATCAAGGTTTGCGGATCGGCTTTGGCAAGTAGCGTTTCGCCGGGCCCGGTCGCCAGCGCCGCGTCCTCGCCGGCGTCGAGCCGCGCTTCATCGACGCTATAGGCCGCATCGGCCGAGACGAGCTGGAGCCGCGCCCCGAACTCACCAATCGGTGCAAAACCTTCGGGCAATACCACGTGGTCGACGTCGGCGAGACGGCGACGCCAGGGAAGGCAATCCTGCATGAACACCACGCGGCGCTCGAGCCGATCGCGTCCGCG
>CAXMLT010000068.1:0-5369 GCA_964194245.1 uncultured Hyphomicrobium sp. | reverse complement strand
TACACCATCTTGACGGACGCGACCCTCGGAATTCAACCTCCTTGCGCCGGAACAGTCCAGCGGGCCAAGGTGGCCGCCGTCACCGCCATTCTAAGCATCCGCAACCGGCGGCGCCGGTCCGGTAAACTGTGGCACACATCCTGACTGTGGATCCGTGCGGTTCCCGATAATGTTCGGTCCCGCGGGTCCAAGTTTATGTGCTCATCCGCCGAGCAGATAGATGCCGCCGATCAGCATCGCGGCGAGGGCCAGAGGGCGGGACGTTACTTGCGGCTCGGGGCTGGGTGAATTTCAGCTTCTGGCCCAACGCAGACTTAGCGCCAGGTACCGCGCTCGTCCGCTGTCGAGTCGGGAGCGGACTTGAACTCGGTTTATGAGTTCACGGCCTCGTCGGAGGTGCGGAGAGACGGTAAGCCACAAACCGCACGCCGTTGCGTTTCAGAAGCCTCCTGCGGGTCAGCTTACCGAGCGCACGGGCGACGGCCATCCAACCCAACGCCTGCCAGCCTTCGTGGTCGCAAAGCTCGCGGTAGGCGCGATCTAGGTGGCTACGTGGGATGAAGCTTCCTACCTTCTGCGGACACTCGTCTCGGATCAATCCCAGGAGCGCTTGCGCGTGCAGTTTGGGTTCTGGATCTGGCTCGAGATACGGGCCTTCGACGCGCACCCGTCTGCGTGGTCGCTTTCGTGCGACGGTCCGGGCCACTGGTCCGGAACTCTGGTTTGGTACCGCGGAAAAGGACAGTGAGTTGGGATAGTAGTTGGGAGCAGCGGTTGGAGACACTGGTTGCGGCACTAATGGTGCCATACATTTCGTGCGTCTCAACAAGCGCGCTAGCACGATCGTTCGTCCCTGAAGTGCAAGGATTGTCGCGTACGACACGCTCGAACTTACACCGCCTGTCAGCGTAGCCACCGCCCGGCGTAAGCTTGAGGGCTTCGCCGTTTTATACCTTGAGTTCTTGATGATCTTCCGACGGATACGGTCGGCGCACATCCTATCGCTAAATGGCTATCCAGCCCCGGCACACGTCATGCTCAGGGACGTGAAAGATCGGTGCATCTTTCTGTCGGCTGTCTTCCAAGAGCATGTCACATACAGTGAGCTTAACGGCATCACCAACACCGAGCCGACCAATCTCGATGCTCACGCGCTGCAAGCGTACCGCCGCAAGAAGCGAATGCAGCTGGAAAAGAAGCTGATCGAGAAGTATTTGACGGCCAACCCGGGGTTCGATTCCGAGGCAACAATCGAGCTGAAACGTTGGAACGAACTATTCAACTGGGAAACTCACGGCTCATTCCTTTCACAGGCGCAGTCGTTGCTCGCTTGGCTGAAGGGTGAGGCATACCCGCAATTGGTGGAGGCGGGCGCACCCGCCTTAGATGGCATGTTCATGAACCGTTTCAATGAAGCAACTTGGATGTTCCACCGGCTCTTGCCGAACCTGCAACACGGCGAAGGCTTTGGCGAGGATTGGAATGAGAAGTGGCGGGTACTCGATGACTCGTTCTGGCAAATGCAAGATGGATTGGCGGGAATTGGCAAGAAAATCGGCGGCGCGTTCGTTAGATTCATCGACAAAGTGTTTCCCTTTGATGAGACGATGCGATTGCCTACTTAGACGACACCGCGGCGTGACTTTGCCCGCGCTCACACAGTCCTGTACCCGTCGCTCTCCTGCACGGCCCGCGTATAGCCGTCCTTGATCCGCTCTTGATCCACGGTCGTGACATGCAGGCGTACCGCCACTCGTCCTTGCAAGAGCCGCACTTGGCGCTCAGATGTTCTCGCCGAGCGAAAACGTCCAGCCAATTCAACCCATCGGGGGATCATCTATGGCGCTCGACCATGTCATCGCGTGGCTTGCAAACATGAAATTCAACGACTGGCTGTCGATGCTCTCGGCGGTCGTGGCGGCGGTCTCCTTCCTTCTCAGCCGCGCCGCGGTCCGGCGTCAAGAGGTCATGCAGATCGAGATGTTTCGCAACCAACGTGATGGCTCCCTGATCGCCTGGGCCAACGCGGCCATCTCAGGAATCGCAGACGTTCAACGCCACTGCCGGGACATCAAGAATGGATTGATTGCGGGGCCGGATGAGCGCCAACGTGCGAGCGAGCTGCGCACTCGCCTGTCTGTACTGCTCGACAGCGGGCGCTTGTTCTTCCCGAACCAGCCAGAAGCCGATGAGGATAACATGCCTGCCTCGGAAACCGCCTATACCGGCCAGAGTCACCAAGCCATCGACGCGCTCTATAAGGTCTACCGAGTGATCAGCGATCTGGGCCGAGAGACAGGTTTGAAGGCGTCGGAAGCAGTGCTGGCCGTCGTTGTCCAGAGACGGCGGTTCGTCTCCGAAGTGTTTCGCTCAGTCGATCCTCGTCGTCGCGAGGCCGCGTTTGACGTACTAACTGGCCGCGCGCTCAAACACGCTGGCGCGATTGCGGTCGGCGCGCAAGCTTGAGGGGGCGGGTTTCTCGGCAGGACAAGCTGCCGCGGCAGTGAACGGTGTGACTTGACCGACACTGTTTCCGCAAAACCCTTCACTACTGCACCGCAGCCGCTTTGACCGCTTCTGCGAGCCACGCCTATGTTGCCTCGATGGGGGATTTGCGCCGATATCGCAGCTTATGGACGTGCTTGGCGGTTGTTGCGCTTGTGGGCAACGCCATCGCGAGCGCGTTTTGCTGCGCGCCATCCTCCTCACGTAGAACTGAAATCGTTGACCCGATCCTCGGCGCAATTCCGCTGTGCACCAATACGCTCGGCAGTCTCGGTGGCAGCGACAAGCAACCAAAAAGCTCAAAGCAGCACTGTCCGGTTTGCCTCGCCGCCGCGAGTAAAGCTCTCGTGGTCACTGCAACCGAGTTGCCGTTCACTACGGAGGCTTTAGCGGATGCGAGTGCGTTGCCTGCGGATGTTCTCGCACTCGGAGAACGCCTTAAAATCGGCGGCCTAGGTAGTCGTGCACCGCCGCTCCACGCCTGAGTAAAAGCAAACGCTTTCACCAGTCACGGGGAGTACGTCATGTCACGTTCTATTTTGCGGACGGCCGCACGTGCCGTCGCGGCTACCTTACCGGCAATGGTCGTCGTCGCCATCGCCACTCCGGCTTTGGCGCATCATGCGGGTGGCATTGGCAATGCGCTCGGTGCCGGGCCAATCATCACTGATCCTGCGTCGACGCTCGATGAAGGGCACAGCGTCGCCGCCGTCACGCTCGATTACCAGTCGCTCGGCGGCTTGAGCACTCAGACACTTCTGAGCGCGACGGCAGCCATGCCGCCAGGCTCCCCCGAGAGCAACAACGTGCACGACCTTCGCACCATTCAAGCGTATGCGATTTCCTACGCCTATGGTGTCACGAACGACTTCACGGTCGCGGTTCGGCTACCGTATGTGCGGCGTACCGGCATTCGCGAGGCCGTCGAGCAGGACAACGGTGACCTGGAAGTAGAGGATTTCGGAACTGCCGACGGCATTGGCGATCTCACTCTGTTCGGGCAATACCGCTTCTTCCATCAGGACAAAACCGAGCTTGCGGTACTGTTCGGACTCAAGACACCGACGGGCCGCACCAACGATCTCACACAGCAAGGGCAAGTGTTCGATGCCGAGTTTCAGCCTGGCTCGGGCTCGGAGGACCCTCTCTTGGGGTTGGCGTGGACGCATCATGAGGGTTCGTGGTCGTTCGACAGCAATGTGCTCTACACGCTATCGACCGAAGGCACTCAGAACACCGTTCTCGGGGACCGCTTCCAATATAACTTTGCAGTCTCGAATCGCCTCGCGTCCCTCGGGTCCGGCGAGCACCCAATGTTCCATGGTGCAACTTCGCACGAGGAAGGTGACGAAGGACACCACGAGCATGGTCACGAGATTGCCGGTCCCGCGCTCGATCTTGTGCTTGAGCTGAATGGTGAGTGGCACGCCGAGCAGGTGACGAACGGCATCAGTGACCCAAATTCGGGCGGCACCACGATTTTCCTTTCACCCGGACTTCGCCTATCTCAAGACAAGTGGTCGAGTTTCGTGTCGGTCGGTATCCCAGTCGTTGATGACCTTAATGGCGTCCAGTCCGAGCCCGATTGGCGCGTCCTGGCCGGGGCCACTTGGCTTTTCGAGCCCATGCAGTAGGAGTGCATTCGTGCGCAGATCGTCCTGTAGCCGTCGCTGTCCCGACCGCCGGCTCGCTCGTATGCATCCTTAACTGGCTTCCGCGGCTTCCGTCTGACGAACCTTCACCGCAATTAGCACCGGCGACTGAGCGTGACGAGCAAGAAGCCAACCATTAGGGTCGCAGCGCCTGCGTAGACCCATTTGCTGTCGTCAATCATGAAGCTCGAAGCAGGATACGGAAAATAGCCCGTACCTTGGCCGATCCAAACCGCGCCGACCAGGATTAGCACGACTCCGGCGATGACGAGGGTATGCCGCATGTTCGCTCCAGTGACTAACGTTTTGTGGTCCTTACATGTAGACCTTGCCCATTGAAGCTCGGCCCTGGATCGAACGGGAGCGCGTCGGCTTGTCACTCGCGCTCGTGAACTGCTCGCGCACGCAGTAGACCTTCGTTTCCCGCATCCGCTTTTCGAGGAACGGTCCTATCGACTTGATGATCTGGCCATTCTCCTCGGCCCACTTGAGCGGCTTGTTATCGCGCACCATGCTCAACCAGTGCTCGATCCACAGGTCCGGATTGGTCTGACCCCGCCAGATGTCGAGGACGTAGAGGTTGTCATCGGGATCGATGCCTATCACCAGATGGACGGTGTAGTCGCCGGCTCCCTCGGTCACCGCGTAGTCTGACGCGCCATAGATTTGCAGGTGTTTTGGCCGCTCCTCGTACCACTTGAACCACTCGCGCTTGAAGTACAGGCCTTCATCCGGGGCCGGCTTCTGCTGATAGAGCGCGGACCAGTCTCGCTCGCCGATGACGGAGCGTATCTGCTCCAGCTTTTCGAGCGGATACTTCGCTGGCCAGAGCGCGCCGCGGCCCTCCGCTATTGCCGGCAGCTGCAACACTTCCCACTCGTCGCCGCCCTTGGCCTGCTCAGCCAGCAGCCGCCCGAACAGATCGTCGTCGTGCCAACGCGTGCCAATGCCGACAACCGCGCCCTCGAAGGGCTGAGCGTGGCCGGTAGCGATGTCCCGTTGCAGCTCAAGCCACAGCTCGTCATCGTCGACGATCTCGGCAACGTCGCTTTCAAGGCGCGTGTAAGCTGTGGACGTGTACCAGCGCCATGTCTTTTCGCGCTCGACCTCGCTATCAGCTGTCTCGCGGTCCTTGATCGGATCATCGATCAGCAGAATGTGCGCGCCGCGACCCGTCGTTGCTGTGCCGATGCCGGCTGCAACGTACATACC